>CAZOAE010000080.1:1133-4537 GCA_964577725.1 uncultured Erysipelotrichaceae bacterium
TTGTTTGCTATAAAGTATTATTTATGATATGATTAATCAAAATGAAAGGGGATAATAATGAAAAAAACTGATGAAAGCGTAATTGAGATTTTTACAGATGATGAGATTAATTTTATGAAATGGATAGGAATTTCTGCTGATTTTCAAAATCCTTCTGATGATGATTGGGTAAATATAGAAGATTCAGTAGCTGATATATTACAAATATATGGTTTTGATAAAGATTACAATATCACACCAATAGGTAAGAAATGCGAAGATATTTTAGACAAATTACCAATAGACTAAAAAAGTTAGTTACATAAGCACACTAGTGATAGTGTGCTTTTTGTTTGCTATAAAGTATTATTTATGATATGATTAATCAAAATGAAAGGGGATAAATAATGAGTATTAATACCGCTAAAAGGAAAATAAATAGAAATATAAGAATCTTAATGTTTATATGTACATTAATATGCGTAGTTATGTTTGTTGAAGAAAGATATTGGAAAAATAATACTGAAAATTTAATTATAATATTAAGCGCAATGATTGGTTGGCTTATTTTTGGATATTTATTTTTCAAATTTTTTGGAAAAATTAGTTTAAAAAGTAAAAAAGGTTGTATTATAATGATTATTTTTATGAATCTTTTTGCTTTAGTTCTTTACTATCCAGCAATACAATATCAATTTAATCTTGCTAAAGATGATGAAGTTGGATATGCTGAAGAAACTGAAGTTAATGAAAATCTTATTACTGATAGAAAAGAAAGAAAAATATTTAAGAAAACAATTAAAGCATATAAATCAGTTTGGAAAAAACAAAATAGATTTAGAACTACTATTTTACCAATACTTTTTATTTTGGCTATTGTTGGTATTGCTTATTTGTTAAAGTTGTTAGAAGAAAATAATGAGGATGCTTTAATGGTTATAGGCACTCTATTTTTACTTGCAGTTTATTTATTAGTCGTGGCTTTATTAGGTGGTTTTGGAACAAGATTAGTAAAAGAAACAGAATATTCCGTTTCAGTAGGGACTGGTTGGCTTGATTATGGTGAAGTTAATGTTTATGAAGGGAATAGTACAATTAAAGAAGAATTTCATGTTTCAATTGGTTCTTTAATTGCGGCAGTTCCATTAACTCCAGTTGCAATTATGGTAATTTTTATTGGTGTTCTTGTTTTTGTTAATATTAATATTTTATCTTTAATTATTCCTTTTAATGGTTGTCATTCAATATATTTACATAAAAAAACACTCGTAAATCGAGCGTATTATTTAGGACCAACTTGGCTTAATTGGCTTATGCACTTAATTAATAAGTTATTCGCATTGATCTTTAGTATAAATTTAGTTAGCAAAGATTTTTGGCTTGATGGTGTAGCAACAGATTATATTTATCATTATTTAAGTCCTAAAAATAGAAAGTTATTAGAAAAGAAATTAAATAAAATTGAAAAGAAATACGGATATTACTATTATTTTTAATTACTCATAACAAACATAATCGTGATCAATAGTTATAATCGCTGAGAATGAATTATTGATATTAGTGATTATGTTTTTTATTTGATTTGATATTTCTTCATCTTTAATTTTTGTTTCAGTTTTAACTACAACATCAAAAATAATATTTGTGTGAGTAGGGCCTTTTACAACTCTAAAATCATGAATATTTTGAATATAAGGTAATTTATTTATTTTAGGAATTATTAATTCTTTAATTTCATCAGTATAAGGATCATTTAAAACAACTGGATCCATATGTATTGTGGTAATTATTTTATATTTTTGAAATAATTCTTTTTCGATATTATCTATTAAATCGTGAGTAGTTAAAATATCTTTTGAAGCATCAACTTCTAAGTGAATTGAAGCAAAATAAGTATCTGGACCATAAGCGTGAATTTGTAAATCATGTATTCCTAATATTTCTTGATGTTCTTTTATCGTGGTAGTAAAATTTTTAATTAATTCTGGATCTATTTTTTCACTTATTAAAGGATCGGAAGTTTCTTTTATTAATTTAAAACCAGAATATAAAATAAATAAACCTACGAATGTTCCTAAATAGCCATCTGTATAAATACCAAATATTTTTGATATAATTAAACCTAATAAAACGGCAGAAGTAGAAATAACATCATTTCTTGAATCTTGAGCATTAGCAATTAATGTAATAGAGTTAATCTTTTTTCCTATTTTTTTATAAAAAATTCCTTGAAATAATTTAATTAAGATAGCAAATATAAGAATAATTAAAGTAATAATAAATTCAGTATTAGATGGAGAAGAAAACTCAGTATTAAAACTATCAATAATACTAGAAATAGAATTACTTACTAATTGAATACCAAGTACAACAATTAAAATCGAAACAATAAATCCAGAAATGTATTCAATTCTAGCGTGTCCAAATGGGTGATCTTTATCCGCTGGTTTACTTGATAATTTAAAACCGATTAAAGAAACAATTGAACTTCCAGCATCAGTTAAATTATTTATTCCATCAGCGATTAAAGAAATAAGTCCAAAAAATAAACCAAAAAGTAATTTAAAAATACAAATAAAAATGTTGGAAATAATACCAAAAATAGATGCTAGATTTCCGTATTTTCTTCTTATATTTGGATCTAGTATATTTTTGTAATCTTTAATAAATATTTTAATTAGTAAATTTGTCATTTTTGTTACCTATAAAAATATATATGAAATCTATGATTGATATGACGATAAAAATGATACCAATTATTTTTAAAAGAATATCAATGATACTAAATCCAAAAACAATTAAAACAATAGATAAAATAATAAAAGGTAATTTTATTATTAATTCTTCTTTTAAATTATTTTTATTTAGATATAAATCAATAAGAACAAATACTAATAATATTATACCTATGATAGATGAAATATTTTGTTGAAATATTATAAGTAAAGTTCCAGCGATAATAATTAATAAATCATTAATAAAATGTGTTAATGCAGTAGTTGTTTTATATTTTAGGTTTTTAATTGATGTAATAAAATTTTGAATATTAAATAGAATAATTAAAACACCTAAAATTATAAAGAGAATATTGAGTAAACTTTCTCCATCTATTACAATTAATAGAATCCCTAGTATTAATGTAATTATAGGTGTTAATATGTTATTTTTTAAATATGAATTGTTCATTTTGATTTTTCCTTCCTAGTAATATGATAGAACAAAGTGGGGATAAATTTATAGTTAAAATAGAAAAAAAGTGTATAATATTTATGGAGAATCGATTTATGGCTGTTGATAAAATTATTGTAAAAGGGGCAAGAGAAAATAATTTAAAAAATATTAATATCTCCTTGCCAAAAAATAAACTTATTGTTTTTACTGGTGTATCTGGTTCGGGTAAATCCACATTAGCGTTCAATACCATT
>CAZOAE010000081.1:0-4473 GCA_964577725.1 uncultured Erysipelotrichaceae bacterium
TACTGTTAATGGTTATTTAATTCAAGGTATATTTGGCTTAGGATTATCATTAATTTTATCTTTGACTTTATTTAAAGATTTATTTTTTGCTTCGGGATTATTATTACCTATGGGATATGGTCAAGGAACTGGACAAGCATTAAATATTGGAAATGTTTTTGAAGGTTTTGGATTTGAAAATGGTTCTAGTTTTGGACTTGCAATTGCAGCGATTGGTTTTTTAGTAGCGTGTATAGTTGGTGTTATTTATTTGAATATTTTAAAGAAAAAAGGAAAATTAAAATTACAAGAAGAAAGAATTGCGGATAATAAATTAGATAATAATATATATGCAGAAGATGAAGCACCATTAAATGAATCTGTTGATAAATTAACACTTCAAATTGGATTAGTGGTAGGAGTTTATATTTTAACTTATTTAGTTATTTTAGGTTTATCAACTTTGGCTACTTCTTATTTAGGAAATTTTGGTGTTAAAACTATTAAACCATTATTATGGGGATTTAATTTCTTATTTGGTTCAATTTTTGCATTTGTTGTAAAAACGATTATTAATAAAGTAAAACAAAAGAAAATAATGAAACATACTTATGTTAATAATTATATGTTAAATAGATTATCGGGAATGTTTTTTGATGTTATGATTGTCGCTGGTATTGCGGCGATTGATTGGCAAAATTTAGAAGGTTTATTATGGCCCCTTCTTATTATTTGTACTGTTGGTGGGATTGTTACATTTTTATATATTAAATTTATTTGTAAAAAAGTATTTCCAAATTATCAATATGAAGCATTCTTTTCTATGTTTGGAATGTTAACTGGAACAGCATCAACGGGAATGATTTTACTTCGTGAAATTGATCCTAATTTTGAAACACCAGCAGCGGATAATTTAGTATTTCAACAAATTCCAGCGATTGCTTTTGGAGCGCCTTTATTGTTATTGATGTCTTTTGCTGCAGAATCTATTACTAATTCTTTAATTGTCTTTATAATAATGATTGTGATGTTTGTTGTTTATAATATTATTATTTTAAGGAAAGATATTTTTAAAAAGAAAAAATAAAGTTTTATATTGATTAAATGAATTGATTAAAAGGTTTAATATTGTAAAAGTGTTAAATCTTTTTTTGTTAGTAAAATATTATTAATTTTTGTTTCTTTTCTTTAAAAGTCTATTAATAAATTGTTTTATAAGATAAAATAACATACAAGAGGTGATTAATGCTATATGGAATCTAGGGTTGAAAAATTTAGAACATATCGAGAAGAAATTGCCAAGAATGAAAAAAAGATTGAAGTTGAAAGAATTGATGTAACTGATGAAGTTATTGCTCAACAAAATGAAGATGCTTTAAAAAGAAATACTTTAGCAATCTCGATAGATCAAATTATTGAAGCAAATGATGAATATACATTAAACGCTCAAAATGAAAAGATTTTAAGAGAAGAAAAAATATTAAAAAGGAAAAAAATAAAAAAAGAAATTATTAGATATAGTTTGATTATAGTTAGTATTTTAATATGTTTATTTATTTTATATTTATTAGTGAGGTAATATTAGATGAAGAAAATTGTCGTAGCACTTGATGGTCCAGCTGCAGCGGGAAAATCAACAATTGCAAAAGAAGTTGCAAAGAGAATGAATTTAACTTATATCGATACTGGCGCTATGTATCGTGCTGTAACTTTGTATTGTTTAGAAAATAATATTGATTGTGAAAATGAAAGTTTAGTAAGTGAGAATTTATCTAAAATAAATATTGAATTAAATCAAAATGGTTTTGTTTTTCTTAATAATAAAGATGTTTCATTTTCTATTCGTTCTCGTTTAGTAAATGCGAATGTTTCTTATATTGCTTCATATAAAACTGTAAGATTATTTTTAGTTGAACAACAAAGAAAAATGGCTGAAAATACATCTATTATTATGGATGGTAGAGATATTGGCTCATATGTTTTACCTAATGCAGATGTTAAAATATATCAAGTTGCTTCTTGCGAAACAAGAGCAAAGCGTAGGTATTTAGAAAACATTTCAAAAGGAATTGAAGGTAGTTTAGAATCAATAAAAAAAGAGTTAGAAAAAAGAGATTATATTGATTCACATCGTGAATTTGCTCCTTTAAAAAAAGCAGAAGATGCAATAGAAATTGATACTTCTAATATGTCAATTGAAGAAGTAGTACAAGAAGTTATATCTATTATTGAAAAGAAAGTTGGGTGTTAATATGTCAAAAGGAATTGTCGCAGTAATTGGTTCACCTAATGTTGGAAAGTCAACATTATTTAATCGTATTGTTGGAACAAGAAAGGCAATTGTTAATGATGAAGCAGGGGTAACTAGAGATAGATTATATGCGAAAGCGGAATGGTTAACAAAAGAGTTTTCAATTATTGATACTGGTGGTATTGAAATTAAAAATGCTCCATTTCAAACTCAAATTAGAGCGCAAGTGGAAATAGCAATTGAAGAAGCAGATGTTATTTTATATATTACTGATGGTTTATTAGGGGTTACTAATGATGATCTTTTTATTAGTAAAATGTTAAGAAAATCTAATAAAAAAATTATTCTTGCAGTTAATAAAATAGATGATGTTTCAAAAGTGGATTTATTACATGATTTTTATAAATTAGGTTTAGGTGAGCCTATTGCTATTTCATCAACACATGGTATTGGTGTTGGAGATATTTTAGATCAAATAATTCGTTTATTACCAGATAATGAAGAAAAAGAGTATGATAATTCTATTTGTTTTTCAATTATTGGAAGACCTAATGTTGGTAAATCTTCATTAACTAATGCTTTATTAAATCAAGAAAGAGTTATTGTTTCTAATATTGAAGGAACAACTAGAGATGCGATTGATACACCTTTTACAAAAGATGACCAAAACTTTGTTGTTATTGATACGGCTGGTCTTAAAAAAAGAGGGAAAATTTTTGAAGCAGTTGATAAATATGCAGCATTAAGAGCAATGTCGGCAATTGAAAGAAGTGATGTTGTTGTTTCTGTTATTGATGCGAATGAAGGAATACAACAACAAGATAAACACGTTGTAGGATATGCTTATGAAGCAAATAAAGCGATTGTTATTGTAGTTAATAAATGGGATTTAGTGGAAAGAAGCGAAACGGCAATGAAAGAATTTGCTGATAAAATTAGAGAAGAATTTAAGTTTTTAGATTTTGCTCCAATAGTCTTTTTATCGGCGAAAAATAAATCAAGAATTAATACTTTATTACCAAATATTATTAAAGCATATGATTCTTATTTAAGAAGAATTAATACATCTTTATTAAATGAAATTATGGAAGATGCTCAAATAATTAATCCTACTCCATCTTTTAATGGGGGAAGACTTAAAATATATTTTGCTAATCAAGTCGCAATTAAACCCCCAACATTTGTTTTATTTGTTAATAATCCTACTTATATGCACTTTTCATATCAAAGATATTTAGAAAATAGATTAAGAAGTTCATTTGATTTTGAAGGAACTCCAATTAAAATTATTTGTCGGGAGAGAAGATAATGAAATGTGCAGTTATTGGTTCTGGAACTTGGGGAAGCGCATTAGCGCAAGTGCTTTTAGATAATGGTAATGATGTTATTATTTATGGTGTAGATAAAAGTGAAATTGAAGATATTTCTATTAATCATAAGAATACAAAATATTTTGGTGAAGATGTTATTTTACCATCAAATATTAAAGCAACTTTATCTTTATTAGATGCTTTAAAAGATGCTGAAGTAGTTGTTATTGCTGTTCCTTCTATTGCGTATAGAGATGTTTTAAATCAAATAAAAATGTATTTAAGTAAAAAAATACATATTGTTTCAGTTGCTAAAGGATTTGATCCTTTAACCTTTAAAAGAATGACAGAAGTGGTTAGAGAAATTATTCCATCTT
Source organism: uncultured Erysipelotrichaceae bacterium (assembly GCA_964577725.1). Classification (GTDB taxonomy): domain Bacteria; phylum Bacillota_I; class Bacilli_A; order RFN20; family CAG-449; genus CAG-449. Next base: position 3,918 of record CAZOAE010000081.1, read on the forward strand.
CTTTAAGATATGAAGTTGTTTCTTTATTAGGACCAGGACACGCTGAAGAAGTTATATTACGATTATTAACTTGTATAACTTCTACTTGTATTGATGAAAAAGAAGCAAAGTTTATTCAAAAAATATTCGCTAATAACTATTTTAGAGTGTACGCTCAAACTGATGAAATTGGGGCTGAGTATGGTGCGTCTATTAAAAATGCAATTGCTATTGCTTCTGGAATTACTCAAGGGCTTGGCTTAGGCGATAATGCAACAGCGGCTTTAATAACTCGTGGATTAGTTGAAATGATTAGACTTGGTGTTTATTGTGGTGGAAAAAAAGAAACATTTATTGGACTTACTGGTATTGGTGATTTATTAGTTACTTGTAATTCTAAACATTCTCGAAATTTTCAAGCGGGATTAATTATTGGAAAAGAAGATTCTGCAAAAGAATTTCTATTGACAAATAAAAAAACTGTTGAAGGAATTAGAACAGCAAAAATTATTTATGAATTTGCTAAGGAAAAAAATATTGAAATGCCTATTGTTGAAAGTGTATATAAAGTTCTATA
>CAZOAE010000082.1:0-4388 GCA_964577725.1 uncultured Erysipelotrichaceae bacterium
AGTATCCATTATTACTAACTTATTATTTTCTTTCTTATTTTTATTTGATTTTAATGATAATGCAATAAAACCTAAACCTAAACAATGATATGTTAATATCTCCATAAAACTAGAATTAATAAAATCGCCTATAATAGGAATAAATTTTAAAATAAAAATAATAATTCCCGCAATAACACTTGATGGTAATAAACTATTTTTAATAAATTTTACTTTTCTTCTCAAAATATTACTAAATAATATTGCAATAAATAAAATTCCAATTTGAATTAAATATTCCCATACACTATATGCCGATAAATCCATTTTCAATACCTTCTTTCTTATTCTTAATAACATAAAACAAATGCATATATTTTAAAAGATTAGTTCTTCTATCATAATAAAATTGATATACCTTATCTAAATAATAGATATTCATTTTCTTTCTTCCTAATAAAGTAACTGCCGATATATCATTAAAATTCATCACAATTTCTTTTTCTTTATTAGAAAAGACAAATGAATCATTATATAAACTTAGTTTTCCTTCTCCAATCTTTTTTCGTTTTTGATAAAATAAAGGCTCAAACATTAACATTTTATCTTCATAAATAACTTCTTTATTTTCATAATTTTCTTTTTTAATATAATCTATTTGAAAATCATACCATTCATAAATGTACTTAAACTTAAACTGTTCATTTTTACATTTTAAACTCATATCATCACAATACTCTATTTCATTTGAACAACAATTACATTTAATATAATTTTTATATGAACTAAGTTGATGTTTTTTATGACATATAGGACAAATATATAAAATACTCTCTAAATATTCTGCTTTTCTTTTCCCTTTAAATGGAATCATTAAAGAATAATCATCAACTTTAAGATTATCAATTATGATTTGATATAATTCTTCATTTGTAAAATCTTTATATTCATCATAAGTCAAAACTTTTCGATGTATTAATTCAACTTTTCCTTTTCTTCTTTTATTTGACCATCTAGGATCAGAAGGATAACCACCCACTATATTACATATAATCAATGGCTTTTTTAAAAGTTTAACTAATTTACTAATTGAAATATCAACATTTCCTAATTTTCCATTAAAAGTTCGATTACCTTCTGGAAATACACAAATATTACCATTTTCTTTTGCTACTTTAATCGAGTCTCTAATTGCCCTTATATCACTTTTATTACTTTTATCCTTAGGAATTGGATTAATTAAATACTTTATAACTTTACTAATAAAACCTTTTTGAAATACATCACTACTCATCATAAAATAAATATTTTTATCAAATCCACACGAAAGAAAAAAAGGATCCATTGTACTTGTATGATTACAAATTATAAAAGCACCTTCTTTAGGTAAAGTATACTCTTTATAAGAAAAATTATATTTCAATTTAAAAAACAACTTAAAAAAAGGTTTTACAATTTTAACAACAACACTATGTCTTCTTTTTATCCATTTTTCTTCCATAAAAAGTCCTTCATTATTTACATTTATCTAATATAATGAATCCCTTTTTCTAAAAAAATATTTTCCCCTAATATCGAATGTTCAATTAATTTAATCTTTTCATAATAATTAAATAAAGTATGATAATTATAAAAAATAATTGATAAAAATTCAATTAAAAACGCTTATTCTACATCTATATCTTCTTATAGTTAATAAATAATTTATCTTTTCTCTTAAAATATGATACTATGAATTCGAGGTATTAAATATGAAATGTAATGCAATTTATGGTCAATCTGGTGGTCCAACAAGTGTTATTAACGCTTCCTTATATGGAGTAATAAAACAAATTCAAAAAGAAAATAACATTGAAACTCTTTTTCTTATGAGAAATGGAATTAAAGGACTTATTGATGAAAATATAATTGATATTAAAAATATTCCTACTGAACAAATAGAATTATTACCCTATACACCAAGTGCAATAGGCGGTTCTATTAGATATAAATTAAAAAATCATTTTGAAGACAATGAAGATTATTTAAAAATTTTAAATGTTTTAAAAAAATATAATATCCGTTATATCTTTTTAAATGGTGGCAATGATTCAATGGATACTTCATTAAAATTACAATCATTTTTTGAAAGCATTAATTATGATTGTAAAATCATTGGTATTCCTAAAACTATTGATAATGACTTAGTTATCACTGATCATACTCCTGGATATGGAACAAGTGCAAAATTTATTGCTAATGCGATTAAATCAATTAGTTATGATAATGATTGCTATCCAAAAGGAAGAGTAAATATTGTTGAAATAATGGGTAGAGATGCTGGTTGGTTAACGGCATCAAGTTCTCTAGCATTAGATAATGCTCCTGATTTAATTTATCTTCCAGAAGTTCCATTTGATGAAGAAAAATTTCTATTTGATGTAGAAAAAATTTATTCATCTAAAAAAAGATGTCTTGTCGCAGTAAGCGAAGGAATTAGAGATAAAAATAACAATTTCATTTTTACTCAAAACTCAAAAGATGCTTTTTCGCATCATCAACTTGGTGGTGTAGGTGCTTATCTTGCTTCACTAGTAGAAACTAAACTTCATTATTCAACAAGAGCAATTGAATTATCATTATTACAAAGATGTTTTTCTCAAATATCATCATTAACTGATATAAATGAAGCAATTGAATGTGGAAAAAAAGCAGTTGAATTTTCACAAAAAAATTATAATGGTATAATGGTTGGAATGATAAGAAAAGAAAATTATTCTATTACATATGAACCAATAGAATTAAAAAATGTTGCAAATAAAATAAAATATATGCCTAAAAATATGATTAATAAAGAAGGTAATTATATCACTAATGATTTTATCCAATATGCTTTACCTTTAATAAATGAAGAAAATAAAATCCCTTATGAAAAGGGATTAAGTGTCTTCGCTGATAAAAAATATTTTTAATTATCTTTTATACCTTTTAGCATAATTTAATGGAGATAAGCCAGTATATTTTTTAAATTCTCCAGAGAAATGTAATTGATTTTTATATCCCACTAATTTACCAACATCTTTTACTTTATATTTTTGAGTTATTAATAACTTTTTTGCTTGTTCCATTCTTATTTCTGTTAAATAAACTTTTGGTGTTTTATGATAATATGTTGAAAATATATTAGCAAGATAATTAGATGTAACTCCTGCTTTTTTTGCAATATCACCAACAGAAATATCTTTTTGATAATTTTGAATAATAAATTCTTTTGCCATTTCAATATGTCTTACTTTACTATCTGGTTCTACTTCTTCAAAATTACTTTGTCTAGTTAATTCATAGAAGAATTCATATAATAAACCTAAACACTTAATAGATAAATATTCCGCTTCATTATAAGCGTGAAATATTTTATAAATATAAAAACCTAAATTATATTCACTTGATAAATATGAATTATTACTAAATATACTGCTATAAATCAATTCATCTGCCGAAGCACCATTAAATTCAATTGCTATCGCTGTAAACCTTCCATCTAAAATCATATAACTACTATCACAAGTAATTAATAAAATATCATTTTCTTTTAGAGTATATGATACTTTTTTTACTATAACTTTCATCTCTCCAAAAGAACATAATAAAAATATATTATTTTCCGCTACTCCACGATACTTTTTATAATTCTCATTGCTAATTTCAATAATGTTTTTAACATTCAATTCAACATATTTATCCGCTAATAATTTTATTCCCATAACTAATTCCCTTATCTATAAATTTATTTTATCACGATTATTTTTTAAAGTATATATTGATTTATTTCATATTTGAAACAATTGTTAAAATAATTGTTAAAACAATCATTATATTCCCAAAAAGATAAATGTTTTTTTCTCTTTTTAAACCATAACCAAAAATTGCAATTAAAGAAAAAATCAAACTAAAAATCATATTAATAAATAAAAGAATAAAAGATAATAACAATAAAATAAAACAATATTTATCATTTTGTTTTTTAGTTATTTCATCATCAATTTCTTCTTTTATACGATAATTATCATTATTTAACATATTCTTTTATACTTTCTTCCATTGGTATACTTATACATAAATCTTGATTTATAAATATATGGTTAAATTTTATCATATATGCTTGTAAAAGCAATTCTTTTTTTTCTTCATTACCATATAAAATATCTCCAACTAATTGATGATTAAGATAAGATAAATGGACTCTTATTTGATGAGTTCTTCCCGTTAATAAATTAATATCACAAACAGATATTTTTCCATTTTTTATTACTTCATACTTAGTTAAGGCATCTTTACCTTTTTTATATACAATCATTTTTTTACTATTATGTCTATCTCGCCCAATAGGAAAAGATATAGTTCCTTGTTTATTAGAAAAACGATTATAA
>CAZOAE010000083.1:0-4366 GCA_964577725.1 uncultured Erysipelotrichaceae bacterium
TGAAAATGAAAAAGAACACGCTAAATTGTGGTTTAAAGCATTAAATGGTATTGGAAATACTGCTGAAAATTTAAAAGCAGCTGCAGAAGGCGAAAATTATGAATGGACAGAAATGTATGAAGAATTTGCAAAAGTTGCTTTAGAAGAAGGTTTCCCTCAACTAGCGGCACAATTTAGAGGTGTTGCTAAAATTGAAAAACATCACGAAGAAAGATATTTAGCATTATTAAGAAATGTTGAAAATTTAGAAGTCTTTAAGAAAAAAACTGGTATTCATACTTGGAAATGTAGAAATTGTGGTTGTATTGTTGTTACTGAAGAAGCACCAAAGTTATGTCCAGTTTGCTTACACCCTCAAGCATATTTTGAACTAGCGGATTACGATAATTTTTAATAAATAATTTATGTATTAATCCAGATATACTTCTGGATTTTTATTACTAAAGGAGTAAAAAAATGTTTAAATATGAAACTCATTTACATACTTTTCCAGTTAGTAAATGTGCAAGAGCAAGTGTTGAAGAATCATTGTTATTTTATAAAAAGTTAAATTATGATGGTGTATTTATTACAAATCATTTTATTGATGGAAATATAAATATTGATCCATTTGAATCTTATGAAAAAAGAATTAATTTTTATTTCAGTGATTATGAAGAAGGATTAAAACTATCAAAAAAAATTGGAATTAAAGTTTTTTTAGGAATTGAACTTTCATATAAAGGAACTGATTTTTTAGTATATGGATTAGATAAAGAATTCTTTTTAAAACATCAAGAAATTGAAAAAATGAGTAAAAAAGAAGAATTAGAGTTTTTAAAAAATAATGGTGCTTTAGTTATACAAGCACATCCTTTTAGAGAAGCAAATTATATTGACCATATAAGATTGTTTCCACGTTCTGTTGATGGAATTGAAGTAATTAATGCTTCAAGAAATGATTTAGAAAATAAAATGGCAGAAATTTACGCTGAAAAATATAATTTATTACCTTTTGCTGGTAGTGATAATCATATTGCTGATAAACAAAAAAAACTTGCTGGAGTAATGCTTGAAAATCCTTTAAAAGATGAAAATGATTTTATTAATTATATCAAAAATAAACAATATCAAATATTTTATGATTTAAAATAAGATACTTAATTATTTTCTTATTAATAAAAATCATAAAAGTGTTTATTTTATTTAGAAATATTATATAATATTAATGCCATCGCGATTCAATATTATGAATCAGGTCAGGACCGGAAGGTAGCAGCCTTAAGTATTTATTGTCTGTGCGGTGGTTTTATTTTATGAATAATGATGAATATTTTATGTCACTTGCCTTAGAAGAAGCAAAAAAGGCATTAGAAGAAGATGAAGTACCTATTGGGTGCGTTTTAGTAATGGACAATAAAGTTATTGGAAAAGGACATAATACAAGAGAAAAAGATTTATTTACAATATCTCATGCAGAAATTAACGCACTTAATAGCGCGAATAAATATTTAAAATCATGGAGATTAGATAATTGTATAATGTATGTAACTTTAGAGCCTTGTTCAATGTGTGCTGGAGCGTTACAACAAGCAAGAATAAAGCGAATTGTTTATGGCGCTAGAGATGAAAAAAATGGCGCTTTAGGTGGATTATATGATTTGTTTTTAATTCCAAAAATGAATCATTATCCTTTAATTTCTTTTTTAGAAAATAATGAGTGTGAGAGTATTTTAAAAGAATATTTTTTGAAAAAACGGAAAAAATAAAGATATGAAACGAATATCTTTTTTTTCAATTATTAAATCTTTTATTTATACTTTTAGTTTATTAATTACTATATCTATAACATCTTTTATTTTAGTTTCTTTATTTCAATTTAATCATAAGAAAAATGAAATTAATTATCAAAATATAGAAATATATAATAAAGATGATATTGAAGAATTCAATAGTTATTTCGATGATAATCTTTATATTATTTTAAAAATGAAAAAAGAAAAAAATGATGAATATTTTATTAATTACGCTCATCATTATTTTTCTTTATATAATACTTTAATATATTTAGAAGTTGATAATATTAGTTCAATTAAATATATAAATGTTGATGATAAAGGTATTACTACAATAATTTAATCTTCTAATAAGTTTTTACATATATTAAACATTTCATACATTTCTTCAATAATAATATGTTCAAAACGTCCGTGACAACCACGATCACCTGTTCCAATATTTGGGCAAGGTAATCCCATATATGTAATTCTTGCGCCATCTGTACCCCCTCTTATTGGAACAAAAACTGGATTAATATTTGTCTTTTTAAAAGCAGATAATAATTTTTCAATCGCAGAATTATCTTTTTCAAAATAGTATTTCATATTTCGATATTGTCTTTTAATTTTTACTTCTATTTTTGATGTTGGATATTTTTCTAATAATATTTTTTGAGCATTTTTAAATTCATTTTCTTGTTGTAATAAAAGTTCTTCATTATGATTTCTAATTATATATTCTAAATGACAATGTTCAACATCTCCATTAATAATATCCAGATGATTGAATCCTTCATAATTTTCTGTTTTGCTTGGAATTTCATTTGGATTTAATAAAGCATTAAATTCCATTGATAATAATATTGCATTAACCATAATTCCTTTAGCACTTCCTGGATGAATACCAACACCATAAATATCAACAACACAAGATGAAGCATTAAAATTTTCATAATTAATTTGATTTGATTCTCCACCATCAAGAGTGTAAGCAATATCAGCGTCCATTTTTTCTATTGAGAAATGATCCGCGCCAGCACCTATTTCTTCATCAGGAGTAAAACAAATTCTAATAGGAGCATGGTTAATATTTTTATGAGTTACATAATATTCAACTATTGACATAATTATTGCAACTCCTGCTTTATCATCTCCACCGAGTAAGTGGTCGCCATCAGTAACGATAAGAGATTTTCCTTTTAATGTAGTTAATTCAGGGAACATTTCTTTTGATAGATAATATTTATCATTTAATTTAATATCATTACCATCATAATTTTTTATAATTCTTGGTTCGAAATTACCACCTTCTATTGTAGGAGCAGTGTCTAAATGGGCTATTAAACCAATTTTCTTTTTAGTGTTGTCACCATCAATTTTAGCGTATAATAATCCATATTCATCTATATAAGATTCAACACCTAATGAGTGTAATTCTTCGTTTAATAAATTTGCTAATATTAATTGTTTACTTGTTGAAGGATATGTTGAAGATGTTTCACTTGATTGTGTATCAATTTTAGCGTATCTAATAAATTTGTTTTCTATTTTTTCCATATTTTTTTCCTTTTTCTATATTATTATTTTAACAATTTAATAGTAAATTAAATAGTTAAATTATGTTTTTATAAAAATAATGAATACATAATTATAAATTGACCAAAATATTTATTGTTCTAATTATAAGGAGGAAAAAATGAACAAAGAATTAGTAAATGAATTAAATAGTTATTTATCATCTCTAACAATTGAGTACACTAAACTACATAATTTTCATTGGAATGTAGTGGGTTCTAACTTTAAAGCGGTTCATGAATTTTTAGAAAAATTATATAATGAAATCGCAGATATAATTGATGAAACTGCTGAATTATTAAAAATTAATGATGAAACACCATTAGGAACAGTAAAAGAATATTTAAGTAATTCAAAAATTAATGAAATTACATCACAACAAATTGATATTCAACCAGCATTAAGAATAGTTTTAGATGATTTTAATATTTTAAAATCAATTGCATTAAAGATTAGAGAATATGCAGAAGATGATAATTTTACTATTACTAATACTATGGAAGATAATATTAAGTCATTTGATAAAACTATTTGGTTTATTTGTTCTACGCTTAAATAGCAAATTAAAAATCCAATTAAATACTTAGGACAAGTAAATAATTGGATTTTTCTTTATTTAGATGCTTTTTTAGTTTGTTTTTTAGTTTGAGATTGTGTTTGATTCTTGCTGAGAATTTCTAATTCCGCGCCTGATTCCATTGCGTACTTTTTCCCAACACGAACTGCTTCTTGCTTTGTAGAAAAATGGTTAGGAAGAACTTTACCACCTGGAGTTTCTACTTCCCAGTTATTTTCTTCTTTGCAAGGTCTACAAATAACTTTTTTTTGTGTATTTTTCATTTTTATCCTTTCTGGAGAATTTCTCCTAAGGATAGTATTATCATTTAAAAATAAATTATTAATTTTTATTTGATAATAAAATAACATTATCATTTGTATTAGCAAAATTAATTAATTCATTAGTAAAACCATTTTCATTAAATAAAATAATCTTTTCAAGAGAGTAGTTTTCATATTTTTCTTTAATATTATTT
>CAZOAE010000084.1:0-4357 GCA_964577725.1 uncultured Erysipelotrichaceae bacterium
ATAATTGGATAGTTTCATCTTCAGTATTATTAACTGAAAAATCATACATTAAATCTCCTTCTTTATAAACACTAGAATTAGGTTTACTTGATTCAATTACTTTTGATAAACAAGTTATTTCATAATTACTATCATTAGAGTTTGTTTTAAATTCTTTTTCTAAATAATATCCACTTGGTAAATTACTTAATTTAACAGTATATTCTCCTCTTTCATTATTAAAATAACAAACGCCTTCACTATTAGTTTTTTTTGTTGCAACTTTTTCACTTCCTGAATAAATTTCAACAGAAACATTTTCTAAAAGTTTACCATGTATTGACTTTACTGTAATTGAAAAATCACTTTCATTATTTCCACATCCAGTTAAAAAAGTTAGCATTGAGCCAATAACAAGAGCAAAATTAATATATCTTTTTTTCATCTTACTTCTCCTTTCATCATAAACCAAAACATAATGTTATCTATTACATAGATAAAACAAATATTTGTTTAATTATAATATTTTTTCTATATCAATTCAAATGTTTTACTAATATCTATCAATTACCTTAGTTATAAAAAAACAACTACACTAAGTTATTAAAAATCAGTGTAATTGTTGTCAATGTAACCATAATAATTAATATTGTTACTAATAATAAAATAAAAATGTTATTAAATTTTTCTTTCAAAACTTCATCACAAAATTATTTTACCCTTATTCTTCAACTTTATTATTACTTAACCCTACCACAGAATCAACTGGCATAGAAAAAGCAATACCTTGACCAGGTGAATCTAAACCAACTTTTTTATATAAAGCGTGTAAAATTATATCTTTAATTTCTAAAGGAACTAAAATCATTACTATTTCTTTTTCTGGTTGGATAGTAATATCAAATAACTTCTCTGCTTCTTGATTTGCAGTTCCCCTTGCGGAAATTACTGTTCCACCAGATGCTCCACACTCTCTAGCCGCATCCATTACATCATCAGTAAACCCTGCATTAACTATGCAATAAATCATCTCATATTTTTTATCCATAACTAATCACCTTTCTTATTTGATAAAAATTGATACACTAGTACACCAATAACTGATGTCATAGGAATTGTATAAGCGATACCTTTACCAAATTTAGTTTTCTTAAATCTTTCTTCAATTGAAGATAATATTTCTTTTTCATTTTCTTCTTTTATAATTGACATAATAACTGCTTTATCTTCTGACCCTAATCCAATATTTTGAATACTTGTCGGTGCAGTTCCTTTACCATAAACAACACATTGAAGTGATATATCAAATGAATCTAATAAATCAACATAAAATTCTGCTTTTCTTCTTTCAACAATAGTAAATAATACTTTTAATTTTTCAGGTGCAGTTAATTTTTCTTTTTTCTCTATCTTTCTTCTAGCCATAACCTCTCCTTAAAAATTAATAATTTGTTCATCATTAGAACTATTAATTCTTTTAAGCATATATTTAGTTCTAACTTTTTTAGAAACAATTGACTTAAAGCCTAATAATTGAATAGTAATAAGTGGTGTCATAGCAACCATAGCAACAACTCCAAAAGCATCAACTAACACTTTACTTTCGCCATGTAAAGTCATACAAACACCAATTGCAAATGGTAAAATAAATGTTGATGTTAATGGCCCAGATGCAACTCCACCAGAATCAAATGCAATACCAGTATAAAGTTTTGGAACAAAAAATGATAATCCTAAAGAAATGAAATATCCAGGAATTAAATAATATAATATTGAAAAATCAAGAATAATTCTAAGAATAGATAACGCTATAGATAGACCAACACCAACACAAAGTGCGATTAACATTGATCTTTTTGATACTCCACCAGTAGTTACTTCTTCAACTTGTTTTGTTAAAACATGAATTGCAGGTTCCGCTAAAACAACAACCATTCCTATAACAAAACCAAATATTACAGCGATTATTGGATTTGCATCTGCAATTTGAGTTCCCATTTTATAACCAATAGGCATAAAACCGACATTAACTGATGTTAAGAAAATCACTAATCCAATAAACGTATAAACAATACCAATACCAATTTGCATTAATTTTTTCTTAGGTAATTTCAAATATATACATTGAATAATAAAGAAAAATATAACAATCATACCAAGTGCAAGCGCTACTTCACCAACTGTTTTAATACCAGTATCTAAAAACGCTTTAAAAATGTTTTCGCTAATAGAATAATCAATCGGTGGTGTTTCAATATCTCCACTTATTGTTAAACCTAAAATCATAATTGCTAAAATTGGTCCAACTGAACATAAAGCAATAAGTCCAAAACTATTTTCTGATGAATTTTTACCACCCACAGTTAAACTAACACCTATACCAAGTGACATAATAAAAGGAACAGTTATTGGTCCAGTTGTAACACCCCCTGAATCAAATGCAAGTCCTAATAAATCAGTTTTATCTTGAAGTATCAATAAAGCAGTAAAAGCAAATAATAACATATAAAAGAAATATAGTATTGATGCTAAATCTTTCTTAAATAACATCTTAATAATTCCAATTACAATAAATAATCCTACCCCAACACCAACTGTCATAATTAAAACCATTGGTTTTGTATTTATCATTTGATAAACTTGTTCAGCTAGAACAGTAAGATCTGGTTCAGCAATAGTGATTAATACCCCTAAAATAAAACAAACAATTAAAATTAATGGTAAATTTCTTGTTTTCATTAATGAAGAACCTACTTGTTCCCCCATTGGTTGCATTGATAAATCAGCACCTAAATTAAATAATCCAATTCCTAAAACTAAAAGTAATGCCGACACAATAAAAACGATTAATTCATAACTAGACAAATTAATAATAGGCGTAAAATTCAATATTACTACAATTAATGTAACTGGCATTATTGAAATTAATGCTTCTTTGACTTTGCTAAATAATAATTTTCCCATATTTAAATAATAACAAATAATTATTAACTAAAAAACAACTCATTTAATTTTTTTTATTATTATTCAACATCTACACCTTTATTAAATAATTTTATATTTAAAATAATATTAATTAAAAATGGAATTAAATAAATAATTAAACCATAATTTATTATTACTTTAATTAACTCAAAATCTTCATTTGATGAAAAAATAATATCGTATATTCTTTTATCAAAAATACCCACAAATAAATATATTAGTAAAACAATTATTTGTAAAACAAAATAAGAAATTCCCGCAAATAAAATAGATAAACCTATCTTATAATTATTTTTTCTATTACCAATTAATAAACCTGTAAATCCTGATTGTATTAAATTTATTAATTCTAAAAATATTAACCCTATTAAAGTAATTAAAATCAAAGTAATATTTTGATTAGCAAAAACTACTTTCTTTAAATAATTAAAATTTTCTTTTGTTCCATACATAATTAAACAATTACCAACAATAACAATAAAACTAATAAATAATGATATAAAACTAGTTAATATTTTTGATAAATATAAATCTTTTTTACTTATTGGTAAAGTATGAATTAAATAAGACTCATCTTTATAAAAACTTTGAGAAAACTTTACCCATACTCTCATTAAATTATTAATAACAATTGAACACATCATAGAAATTGATGCACCATTAAATATTTGAGCAATAATATTTAAAAATAAAGAATTATTAAAACTAAAGAATAAACGAGTTAATAATCCAAAAAGCAGAGATAAACCATAAAAAATAAGTAAAAATTTCATTATTGAAATAAAATCGTATTTAAAAATTTTTCTTAACATTTGAATTTTCTCCTAAATATTTCATCAATTGAAGCATTTTCTTTTATTCTTATTTCATCACTATTAGAATGTAAAACAACTTCTCCTTTATCAATAAAAACAACTTCATCTAAAACTCTTTCAATATCACTTATTAAATGTGTAGAAATAATAACACTAGAGCCTTCATCAAAATTAGTTAAAATGGTATCTAAAATATAATCTCTACTAGCGGGATCTACACCCCCTAAAGGTTCATCAAGAATATATAAATCTGCTTTTCTACTCATAACTAAAACAAGTTGAACTTTCTCTTGCATTCCTTTACTCATTTTAGAAATTTTTTGATTAATATCTAAATCTAAATCATTTAATAGTTTTTTCGCTTTATTAGAATCAAAATTATCATAGAATGTTTCAAAAAACTCAATAACTTTACTAACAGTCATTGATTTATCTAAATATGTTCTTTCTGGCAAATAAGAAATTATCTTTTTTGTTTCTATTCCTATCTTATTTCCATTAACTAAAATTGAACCACTTGTAAGTGTTAATAAATCATTAATTAATTTAATTAAAGTTGTTTTTCCAGCGCCATTTTT
>CAZOAE010000085.1:0-4307 GCA_964577725.1 uncultured Erysipelotrichaceae bacterium
CCCTTCTATAAAATTAATCAAATAAATAATTTTATATTTTCCTTTCTTTTTTTATAAAAATATCATACCACTTCTATTACATCTTGAAAAGATGTAAAGTTTTTTTACATTAAAAATAATGTAAAAATTTCACTTTTTAACATAAAAAATGATTCAATAAATTGAAAAAATCACTATTTAACACAAAAAGATTTAAATAAAAACAAAAATATTAATAAAATAACAATTTATTTTCTAACAAAAATTCTTATTTAATACCTAAAATTTCTTTACTTTCTTCTTCATCTAAAGATTCTAAACCTTTTAATTTTGATTGAATTTGTCTAGTTCTAGTTCCTACAAGTTGATCTAATTGTGAACTTGCATCATTTACCTTCTTTTGAGTTGTTTCAAGTACCACAGCAAATTTTTCAAATTCTGTTTTAACCGCACCTAACAATTTAAAAACATCTGCACTCTTTTTTTGAATTGCTAATGTTTTAAATCCCATTTGTAAAGCATTTAATAAAGCCGTTAAAGTTGTAGGACCAGCAATAATAATATGATATTTACTTTGCACTTCTTCAAATAAACCCAAATTTAAAACTTCAACATATAAACCTTCTATTGGTAAAAACATAATCGCAAAATCTGTTGTATTAGGAACATCAATATATTTTTGATTAATATCTTTAGCGTATGTCTTAATCGCACTTTTTAATCCATTTCTTCCTTCATTAATTAATTCAACATTTCCACTTTCAATACCATCTTTAATTCTACTATAATTTTCTAATGGTAATTTTGAATCAATTGGTAAATAAATAATATCATCATTCTTACCAGGTAATTTAATAGCAAATTCAACTCTATCATTTGATTTTTTCTTCGTAGCAATATTTTCTTCATATTGATTTTTAGTTAATATTTCATCAATAATATTTCCTAAAATAACTTCACCAACAATTCCTTTTGTTTTAACATTAGTTAGAACATTTTTTAAACTTCCAACATCAGTTGCAATTCCTTTAATCTCTCCAATTGCTTCATTAACTCCACCAATTTGTTTAATAACATTATCAAAAGAACTTTTTAGTTTATTTTCTAATGTAATTTCTAACTTTTCATTAACTGCATTATTAATCTTTTCTAATTCTTCATTATTTTGTTTTCTAATAACATTTAATTCATTATGAATACTTTCATTCAAAGATTTTAAACTTTCATTTACATCTTTATTAAAACTATTAATAGATACACCAATCTTTTCTTTTAAATTATTAATAGTTTCATTTGTTTCCCTTAAAAAATTAATATAAAAATCATTATTAGATTTTTTTAAATCGTTAAGTTTTTCATCAATTAAATCTTTCGTTTTAGAAAATGAATCTGTTAAATCATTAATTTTAGTAATAAGCACACTTATACTTCCATTTATTTTTTCATATAAACAATTATTCATTTCGCTAATAATTAAATTATTTTGTTTTAATTTATCATCAACAATTTTATCAATATCATTATTACTTTTTTTCTTTTGATTAAAAATTAAATAAACAAGTAATAAAATAACAACAATTAAAAGTACTATAATTACAAATTCCATACCAAACTCCTTAAAATAAAAAGTCAATACTAATTGTACTGACTAATTAAACTAAATGGCGGAGAAACAGAGATTTGAACTCTGGCGGGGCTCGCACCCCCTAATGGTTTTCAAGACCATCCCCTTCAGCCGCTTGGGTATTTCTCCATTTGTTCCAAATTAAGTGGTGGACCCGGGGGGACTTGAACCCTCGACCGGCGGTTTATGAGACCGCTGCTCTAACCAACTGCGCTACAGGTCCAAATTGGTAGCGGCGGGGGGACTCGAACCCTCGACCCTTCGGGTATGAACCGAATGCTCTAACCAACTGGGCTACGCCGCCATCTTGTATCCGTACTTAATTCGCTTATTTATAATATCAAATCTACAAATAAAATCAAGCATTTTAATAAACAATTTCATTTTTCTACAAAATAGCAAATAAATAAGAATAAAAACAAAATTTTAATGATTATTTAAAGAAATAATCTAAACAATTTGAGCAAGTAAAATAAAACTTAATCCATAATAAACACTAACCGCAATTAAATCATTAATCGTAGTAATTAAAGGTCCAGATGCAACCGCTGGATCAACATGAATAGAATGGAAAAAAAGTGGAATTAATGTTCCTATTGTTGAAGATAAAGTCATAGAAATCATAATGGAAATTCCAATAATAAACGAAGCAAGTAATGATAAATAATAAGAAAATTCTCCCCCACTACTAATAGGCATTTTAAAAATAATTAAATACAAAAATGAACTAACAAATGAAATTAAACCTAAAATAAAACCAATGGATAATCCAACTCTAATTTCTTTAAATATTAATTTTAAAACTAATTTTTTATTAACTTCTTCATCAGTTAAAATTCTTATAGTAACTGCTAAAGATTGTGTTCCAGAATTACCAGCCATATCTAAAACAACAGATTGAAAGAATACCAATGTTGTTAATATGGATATTATTTCCCCAAATCCAGATATTAAAATTGAAACTAAAAATCCCAAAAATAACAATAAAATTAACCACGGAATTCTTTTCTTAATAGAAACAAAAACACTAGAAGATAAATCAACACTACCACTTAATGCCGCTATCTTTTCATAATCTTCATTTTTTTCACTATCAATAACTTCAACTAAATCATGTGCAGTAATCGCTCCAATTAATCTTTCACTTTCATCAATAACTGGAATAATATCTTCTTCATATTCAATAACATCTTGATATATTTCACTAGCAATACTACTTGCGTTGATTGATGGATAATTTTCCATACATATCTCAACTAAATTTTCATCTTTTCTTGCTCTAATTAAATCCTTTAAATCAATCGCACCAAATAACTTATTTTCTTCATCAACAACAAATATAGTTGAAATATTATCATTTTCTCCAGATTGTTTAATTAACTTTTTCATTGCAACTGCAATACTATCATCTTTATTTACAACAATATAATTTGTTGTCATTAAACGACCAATACTATCTTCTGGATATGACAAAATCAACTCAGCATCTTCTCTTGATTCACTATCCATTTTAGAAAGAACTTCTTTTCTTTCTTCAATATCCATTTCTTCAAGAATATCAACTGCATCATCAGAATCCATTTCTTGTAAAATATCAGCAACTTCTTCATTATCTAATTTATCAATAATTTCATCAATATCATCAACATAAGAAATAACTTCACCTAAATCTTCATCACTTAATATTTTAAATAACAAATCTTTTTCTTTTTCATTCAAAAAAGGGATTACATCAGCAATATCACTTTCGTGATAATCAGACAATTCTTCTCTTTTAGTCTTTATTGATTTATTCGATTTAATTATCGCTAATATTTGACTAATATATTCTTCCATAAATAATCCCTCCACTTAATTTATTTTACACTTAAAAAAATTATTTGAAATAAATTATTTAACAAAAAAGAAAAGAGTTCTACTTTACTAGAACTCTAATCAATATTATGCCCAAAGTTTTGAATAATAACCACTATTGTTTCTTAAATCATCATCATTAATGTAATCTTTATAGAACGCATTTTCTAATGTATATCCTGCTTCCCAAGTTTCAATATACATTCTTCCACACATATAATCTTGAAGTTCATTAGTACAAGTATATTCAAATATAATTTGATTATCAATTCTAACAACTTTTCTCCAACCACAACATAAAACTTCAACATGATGTCTTTGTCCTTGTTTTAAACCAACATTATCTTTTGGTTGAATAACTTCTAAATCTTTACCATAATTTGCTTTTCCACATTGTAAGACATTATTTGTTACACCAATTCCATCATTTTTAAAGTTTATTAATAAACAAGTATTGATATCCCACGCTCTAAAACGCAATGTTATTGAAGACCATTCAGTACTTAAATAATCAGCGGTAATATAAAAATCAGCAACTGTTGATGTATTATTTCCTTGTTCTCCTATTCTAAAACAAGTATATGTACTACCTTTTTTTCCAGAATTAATAATATTGTTATCTTCATTTAATGAAAAATAACTAGAATAATCACTATTACCATCATCTTTCATTTCCATTTTAGAATAGAAAACTGAACCAACCTTTTGAAGCGTTGAAAGATTTTCATTCGTAGAATTTAATGCACTAGTAATGTCGTCACTTGTTTTTGCTTTATTTACTTCTTCAATACCTTCTTTTATATAAGATTTTGCTTTTTCTCTTTCACTTTCTTCATAAATATAAATATCA
>CAZOAE010000086.1:0-4302 GCA_964577725.1 uncultured Erysipelotrichaceae bacterium
AGATGAAAAAGTATAAGTTTTATAAACTTCATTATTTTTAACATTAAAATTACAATCTACATTTATTGAAAAAACTGGGTCTTTAGATAATACAAAACTATTATTATAAATAATACCTTTTAAACTTTCATTATCATAATTATATAAAAAAGTATAAGTTTGATTTGAACTTTCTATTTCACATTTATAATTATAACTATTATCAAATAAAGTATTTTCTTCTTCTAAATAATTACAATTTAATTCATCAATATTATAAGAAGCAAAAACAATATCTTGCATTTTTTCAAAACAAGTTTTTACATAAGTCTCATCTATAATACTTATTTTTTTTGTTTTTGATGTTTTTTCAAAACTATCTAAATAGTTTGTTACCCCAACAATTTCACTAATAAAAGACTTTTGTTTTATTTCATTATCAATAATCGATTTTGAAGTATTAACATTTAACATAACAATTAATAAAGTACAAATAGCAGCAAAAGAAGGAATAGTAAAAGTAAGTATTTTCTTAAATACACTTTTCTTTTTTACACTTTTATTTAAAATATCTTCACTCTTTAATTTAATTTCATAATTATTAAATACATCTAATATTTTCTTTTCAGTATTATCTAGCATTTACTTCCTCCTTTATTTTTTTTATTCCTTCAGCGTACAACCATCTAATAGTTGATTCTTTTTTATTAATCAATTTCGCAATTTCACTATATTCTAATTCATTTACTAATCTCATAATAATCACTTGAAACATATCATCACTTAATTTTTCTTTCATTAATTTTATAATATCTTCATAATCAAGTTTTCTTTTAATATCATCTTCACTTTTTCCAATATATGGATAATCATCAAGAGATTCATTTTTCTTATTCCTAGATAAATAATTAAGCGATAAATTTCTACTTATCACATATAAAAATCCTAATATTGATTCATCTTTTTTTATCTTTTTAACATTTGATAAAAACTTAATATATGTTTCACTTAAAATATCTTCTGCAACACTTTCATTTTTTACATAAGAATAAATATTAGCAAAAACTTTCTTTTTTGTGTCATTAAAAAGAAGTGTGAAACTAAAATCATCACCTTTAAGATATCTTTCAATTAAAGAATATAATTCATCATTACTCATCAATAAATCCTTTATATCTTACTATAATTAATACCCTTATTAACCTTAATCTGTTGGTATTTTTTTAATTTTTAAATACATTATCTCAATTAAAGTAAAATTCAAAACAATAAAAATTAATAAATAAAATGGTAATATTTTAATATTTATAAAATTAGTAATTAAACCAAATAATGGTGCAACAAATGTTGAACCCATATACGCAAAAGCCATTTCAATTCCTATAATTGATTGAGAATTTTCTTCTCCAAAATTAATCGGCGTTGAATGAATAATAGATGGATAAACTGGTCCAAATCCAAATCCTATTATAATAAAGCCAACAATTGAAACAATAATATTTTCAATTGGAATCATTAATAAAATCATTCCTATTAAAGAAATTATTAATCCCATTCTTATCATCATTCTATCTTTAAAATAATTAGATACAAAACCAGAAATAAATCTACCTAATGTTAATCCTATAAACACTAATGATCCATATGATGCTGCAATTTCTTCACTTATACCTTTCGTTTGAAATAGATATGTACTTGTCCAAAGCATAACAGTTGATTCAGCGGCACAATAACATAAAAATGCAAATAAAATAAAAATAACACCTTTAATTTTAAAAATAGATTGTTTCTTATTTTCATTATGAATTTCTTCAATTTTTTTATTTTCTTTTTTCCATAAAGGTAACCCTAATATTAACACTACTAAAACAAACATTTGAATAATCGCCACGAATAAATAACCTTTATTCCACCCTAAAGAATTTGTTAAAGCATAACTCATTACATATGGACTAATTATAGTTCCTATTCCCCAAAAACAATGAAGCCAACTCATATGCCTAGATGAATAATGTAAAGCAACATAATTATTTAAACAAGCATCAACTGAACCCGCTCCTAAACCATATGGAATAGCAAACAAACATAATACCCAAAAACTAGAAGATAGAGAAAATCCAATTAATCCTAAAATAATTAAAGCAGTACTAAGAACAACAATCCAACCAGTTTTCAATCTCTTACTTATAAAATTTGATAACAAACTAGAAATTACAGTCCCACAAGATATAATCATAGTTAAAATACTAGCAAAAGAACTAGGAACATTCATTTGTTGATACATTTCAGGCCAAGCAGATCCTAATAAAGAATCTGGTAAACCTAAAGAAATAAAGGCTAAATAAATAATAGCAATTAATAAACCACTCATATTTCGATTTTAACATTTATTCGTTTAATTTTAAATATTATTGAAAATAAATTATTTTCATTCTATAAATATTAGTAGCGGACTAAACCGCTAAAGAGGTTTAAAATGAAAAAACAATTATTATTACTAACTTTACTATTAACCGCTTCATTAATTACTAGTTGTAATGAAGGAAATAATAGTATAAGTTCAACAGAGCCTAATGGTGGTTCATCTTCATCACATACTTACACTGACTTTACTACTGATGAAAAATCATTATTTAATTCAATTGTTGGTACAGTAATACCTTTTGCTCCTTGTGATGATTATGAAATAGAAGATTATAATGAAGATGGCGCAATAGGGATATGTGGAGAATTTATCGGTTTAACAAATAACGAATTTAATTCTTATAAAAATTCATTAACTTATTCTTATTATGGTGAAATAGAAGATTATGAAGGCGACACTTGGTATTGCTATGATATTACAGAAACATTATTTTTTGATATTTGCTACTACACTTATAATAATGAAAACTATCTAATGTTTGATATATATTATTATGATGAAAACTATACTGGTGATGATTATGATGACACAAGTGGATCAGTATGGGATTCAGTAACAATTAATAATATTTATACAAATGAAGGTAAAGGAATATCATCGCTTATTAACAATAAAGGTTATACTGATGTTGATTTCACTAAAAACACAAAAGTAAAAAATGTTAGTGAACAAAGTAATTATGAAGGTGGTTGCCCTACAACTGGAAAAGTTAATGTATTAGTTGTGCCTGTAGATTTTAAGAATAACGAAAAATCTCAACCAGATTTAAAAGCACTTGATTTAGCATTAAATGGTGGAGAAGGTGAAGAAAATCTTACATATGGAATGTCAGTTAGTACATACTTTAATAAATCAAGTTATGGAAAATTAGAACTCATTTTTGATATTATGGGTGGTGGAACTAAATGGTACACCACAGCAAATTCAAGTGACTATTATATTAGTCAAGATATATCAGCTGGAGATGATTCAACAACAGATGTCGATATTTTTGAAGAAATAATGTCTTCATATGGTAATGAAGTTGATTGTTCAAAATACGACTCTGATAATAACGAAATGATTGATGCTGTTATGATTATTCCTAACATTGATATTAGTACTGAAGATGATGCTTCAATTCTTCAATGGGCATATAGATATTGGTCATTTTCCGAAACAAAATTTGATGGTGTATACTTAAATGATTATTTATGGTGTCCATACGATTTCTTATTTGAAACAGATTCTGGTTATGATAATGGAGATACCCCAACAAACAATTACACACTAATTCACGAATTTGGTCACATTTTAGGCGCTGATGATTATTATGATGCTTCTTATTCAAATACTGAAACATTACTTAATGGTGATGATATAATGGACGCAAAATTTGGTGATCATAATCCATTTACAAAATTCAATTATGGTTGGTTAACTACATCTAAAATAATCAGTGCTAAAGAAAGTGTAACTCTTGATTTAGAAGCATTTGAAAAAAATGGTGATTCAATTATTGTTGCTAATAACTGGGATTCAACATTAGGCTGCTATCAAGAGTATTGGGTATTAATGTACTATACAAAAGAAAATGTTAATGCAAAATCAGATTATTCATTTAAAGAAGGAATTATTGCTTATCATATAAATGCTCAATTAGTTGATTATACTTATTATAATTATGATTATATTGATATATATACAACAAATAATCAAAGTTCATCTTACAATACTGGTGTTAATCTTATTGAATTAGTTAAATTAAGTTCATCTGGATATTCTTTACAAGTTGGAGAAACAAGTTATTCAACAATTAAAGATGATAATGATCAAAAAATAAGTTATACGTTTACCTTAAATTCTATTAAAGATGGTAAAGCAAATATAACATTTACATCAAATAACTAAGGCTCAAT
>CAZOAE010000087.1:0-4211 GCA_964577725.1 uncultured Erysipelotrichaceae bacterium
CTGCTTTACTTGCTGTAATAGATTATTTGTGTCGTAAATTTTCATTTATAAAAACAATTATAACTTTACTTGTATTTGGGGTGATTGCTTTTATTGTAATATCTTTAGTTAATTCTTTACCATTAAATTTACCTTTATTAAAGTTGTGGTTTTCAGTAACATCTTCGGTAATTGGTTATTTATCAAATATTGTTAATAAAACATTATTTACTAATAAATTATTGTACTTTATGATGGGATTTAGTTCATTAGAAAATTTTATTATCACTTTAATTGAAATGATAGTTTTAGTATTAATTGTTTCTTTTATTTGTTTTCCATTCTTTTTTAAACTTTCTTCATCAAGTATTGAGTTTTCTTCAAGTAAAGTTTATAAAACAAAAATGAAACAAAATCAAAACATTTTCTTTGTTTTCTTAAATAAGGAAATTAAAAATTATTTTAGAAGTGATGATAATATTATGGTAACATTTTTATATTTATTAATATTACCGATTTTAATATATTGCTTAAATCGAATATTTTATTCTTTAAATATATCTAGTACGGGAAGAATTTTAATTGTTTGTATAAATATTTTGATTTCTATTACATTATTAACGGCATCTAATATTTCTTCTGCTTCAAGTTTATCTCGAGAAGGAAATGAATTTTATTTATTAAAAATATCACCAGTTGATACTAAAATGATTTGTTTTGCTAAATGTTTAGTTAATTTTTTCTTATCTAATTTAGCAATCGTAAGCGTTGGATTTAGTTTATCGTTTACTCATTTTATGGAAATAAATGATATCATATTTATTTGTATTGTGTTATTTTTTGTTAATACTGGTCATATATGTTGGTGTTTTGAATTAGATATATTGAATCCTAAAATTGCTCAATATAGTGCTGGAGAAGAAATAATTAATAATAATCCAAATGTTAGAAAATCCATTACTATTGGTTTAATTTTAGCAATTATCTTTACTTTTCTTTCATATTTCTTTTATATAAAGTATAATGAAGGGACAATTATAGGACCAGTTCGTGTTATAATTGTTGCATTTATGTTTTGCGTTGTTAGAATATATTTGTTTGTTGTTAAAATTAAAGTATATTTTAATGAAATTACAATGTGAGGTTAATATGAATAGTAAATTAGTTAGTATTATTACTGTATTTATATCTATTATTTCAATTGTAATTGTAATTTTATTTGGCTTAGAAGCGGAAAGAATCCCAGTTAATGTTCCAGTTGAAAATATTATGTTCATTGATAAAAAAGATGGAAATGAAAATGATAAGATTAAGAAAAATAAAATTAATGTGGATTTGAATGAACAAACATATACAATGTATTATTGTTTTGTTCCTTATAATGCATCTAATAGAGAAATTAATATACATTGTAGTAATGAAAATATTACAGCAACAAAAACAAGTGAAGAAGGGGGAGAGATATTATTGCAGTTTGATTTAAATGGGGAAGATGTCGGAGAAGTAAGGTTTTCAATAACTATTACATCTCTTGATGGAAGAAAAAATGATACTAAATATATTGATAGGAAACTGTTAAATTAAAAAGGAGATTTAAATGAAAAAGTATTTATTTTTATCGACAATATTATTGTCGACATTGTTATTAAGTGGTTGTAATTTAACAAATCAAACAACCGAAGGTGGTTCAACAAGTAGTGCTTCTACAAGTGTTGAAAATCCAACTACAAGTAATGGAAATAGTTCATCAGTTAATGATAGTACACATACAGTTGACTTAGTTACTGGTGATGATGCATATTCAATTACTGGATCAAATGTTGAAATTTTAAGCGGAGAAGATTGTATTATATTAGTTCAAGAAACTGATCATGCATTGATTTATCCAGTTAAAGGTGGAACAGTACAAATTAAAAGTGATGCGGATACTTGGACTTTGAATATTAGTTATGATTTCTTTACTTTTCAAAATGGAACAGATTACACAAATTCTATTAGTGACACGGTTAGAGAAAATTTTCGTGGTAATAAAGAAGATAAATATACAGTTGGAACAAAAAATAGTGTTAAGTTAGATGTAGAGTTTAGTTATTTTACTTTGGTAAAAGATGAAGAAGAAATAAGTGATGAAGTTGTTTCTGTTTCTTTAGAAGATTTAATTAATAATAATGATATTGATTCATTTGGATTAAAATTCACATCTACTGATGTGAATGAGAAAAATTTATCTAATTATGTTGTAGTAAATGAAGATGGAACATTGTCTTTTACAGATAAATCTATTGATAAAGAATTTGAAATTGAAATTAGTTATGGTAAAGAAAAAGTCACACAAAATGTATTAGTTAATGATGGTTATAACGCTTATGATACATTATCTTTTAAAGAATTATTTGAAGATAATGACATAACTTTAATTAATGTTTTAAGAAGTTTTGATGCTGAATTACAAGAAAATCAATACTATTATAACAAAATGGTAGAACAATGGGTCCCATTTAATACTAATCCAGATAATGCGGCGAGAAAATATCAAGGCTCAGTATATTATCGTAAATTTAGCAAAGAATCTTTTAATTCTTTAACTATTAATGGTAATTATATGTCAATTGATGGACAAAATTTACCAAAACATATTCCGTTTGGAACAACAGATAAAAATGGAAGTCAAGCAGATTATTCTAGTTTAAATGGTACAAATGATATTGGGTATAATGTTGATTTTACTGAAACACAATCTGGCGCTCTAGGTGTTCAAATTGTCACAATAGATAATGTATATAAAACAGCAGTCAATGTTCAAGAAGGAATGTTTAGAATTTTTAATTCTGATGATAAGACCAAAATAGAAGAAACAGCAGTTACTTTTAAAAACTTAGATGTTCGTGGAAACTCTGAATCAAGTGATAGTGATGATAGTGATGATTTATACGCAAATTCTGGTGGATTTATTGGTGTAATTAATAATGGTTCAAATGTTTTAATTGAAAATTCTAACTTCACATTCTTTACATATGGAACTCAAGTTAATTTTGATAAAGATGTAAGAAGATCAAAATTGACAATTAAAGATTCAAAATTTACTGATACTTGGGGACCAAATATTGTTGCTTGGAGAGCACACGAAATTAACCTAGAAAATTCTGAACTTGCTAGATCTGGTGGACCAGCAATTTGGTGTATTAGTGAATTACATACCGCTGATAGTAAAAATGATTGGGTAGCGGGTGTTGAAAGAAAAACAATTGTAAATATTGATAGTACATCTAAATTAGATAATTATACAACTGCTTCTTCTGGTTGGTTTAAAGCGCATAATATAAGTGGAATAGAACAAATGTCTAGTTTAATCGAAGGGATGGTTGGAAATTATTCTTCAGTTCTTGGGATTACAGATAAAAATACAATTGCTGCATTATCTAGTGCATTAAGCAAAATTGGATTCCCAGATCAAAAACAAAATACTATCTATAACAGTAAGGGGTATTATAATTTTGTTTCTTTAGTTCAAGAAACTAGTAATGATGATTCGTCACATAGAGCATATACAGAATTAAGTATAAAAGGTCAAAAAGGGAATATTGATCCAGCCAAGTATAAAACAACTTTAGTTAATGTAGTTGGTACTGATATATATGCTCAAACTGTTGCGGATATATATAGTGGAACTGGTAAATATGCTCAAGTTAGTGATATATTGGCTCAAGCGGGTATTCCTGAAGACAATATTCCTACTGCAGCACAAACATTAACTTTATGTTATTATTTGCAAACATATTTAAATAATATGGAAAGTGATACTAAGTATATTGAATTGGCAGCAGATATGAGTGTGGCTGGTATGGGATATATTGGTGCAGTTCTAGAAGTTAATTCAGTTAAATAAAGAATTTATAAGTTTAATAAAAAAAGTCGTATTCGTAATGGATACGATTTTTTTATTTATGTAATTTTAACCGCCAATTTATTTATGACATTATTTTGTCGTAAATGTGTCGTAAATAAAAAAACCAGTTTTTTCTGGTTTTTTGTATATAAGACTTTTTATAGAACTTATTTTAGAAATCTTAAGCTCTTTCTGCTTTGCGGAGAGTCTTGATAGCTTTTGTAGATAACATAACTCTGCAAACACGGCCATCGATTTCTACTTTAACTGGTTGTAAATTAACATTCCATCTACGGCGTGTTGCTCTTAATGAGTGTGAACGCTTATTTCCGCTTAATGGTTGTTT
>CAZOAE010000088.1:0-4210 GCA_964577725.1 uncultured Erysipelotrichaceae bacterium
TTACTCAAATTGCTATGTATCGTTCTGGAAATCATAATGATGTAGAAAGAAATACTGTTGCTAATCAAATGGATGAAGTTACAAATAAAATTAATTTAGCATTTGAAAATTATCCAGAATTAAAAGCACATCAAGAAATTGCTGATGCTTTACAACAAAACTCATATTTACAAAGAGAAATTACTGCGGCTAGAGAAGTATATAATGACACAGTTAATCAATGGAATAGTGATATTTATGCTTGGCCTACAAAACAAATTGTCGCAGCAAAAAGAGGATATACTACTAGAATTCCATTCTCTACTTCAAAAGAAGTTAAAGAAAAAGCAAGAGATGTATTTTTTTAAAATAGTATGAAAAAAGTTTTAAAATTTATTCTTAAATTTATTGTTGGAATTTTTTCTTTTGTTATTTCATTATTACTTATAATAGTAATTTTATTTAATATTATAAAATTCCCTATTTATGCTGAATATTATTCAATAAAAACTGATATTTGTGTTAATCCAGGATTGAATGATGGTTTTATTTGTCAAGGTATTACTGCTTGTGAAGATGAAAATAAATTCTTTGTTTCTGGTTATATGAAAGATAAATCAAATAGTAGAGTTTATATTACAAATGTTGATAATGAATCATACTATGTAAAATTAATTCAAAATGGTGAATTATTTAATGGTCATGTCGGTGGTATTGCAACAACAAATGGTAATGTTTATTTAGCAAATGATAATAAAGTATATGTTTTTGCTGTTAATGATTTAATTAATGCAAAGCCTTATTCTAATGTTGAAATTGGAGATGGAATTGAAGTTAATAATAGCGCTTCATTCATTTACACTGATGATAAATATATTTATGTTGGAGAATTCCATGATGGTGGAAAGTATGTAACAAATCATATATATGAAACTAATGATGGTGAATATCATGCGATTGTATCTCGTTATAATGTTGATGATTTAACTAAACCTAATTTAATTTATTCTATTAGAAATAAAGTACAAGGAATATGTTTTACTCCAGATAATAGAGTTATTTTATCTACTTCATATGGTTTAGCAAGTTCAACATATTATATTTATGATTTAGAAGATTCTATTAATAGTGGAAATACATTAGATGGCGCACCAGTTTATTATTTAGATAATGTAAAAAAAGAAATTAAAGGTCCTGCAATGTCGGAATGTTTAGATTATTATGATGGAAAAGTTATTACTTTAACTGAATCTGCATCTAATAAATATATTTTTGGAAAATTATTCTTTGCTAATTATATTGTTGGACTTGATTTTTGATTAATTGTTTAAAATTAGTTAATAATGAGTAGTTATCATTAACTTATAGGGGTAATGATAATGATTTTAGAAAATCAAATATTTATGATAGGTTTATGGATAGTAATATTCGTATTAACTTTAATTATTGAAATTTGCACAAATGAAACCATTTCTATTTGGTTTTCTGTTAGTTCATTAATGTCTTTGATTTTAGCGTGCATTAATATTAATTGGATAGTACAATTTGTGGTATTTTTAGTTTTATCTAACATTTTGTTATTTATATTCTATTTCATTTTAAAAAGAAAAATGAAAGATAAACTAATTGAAAAAAATGGTGAAGAATTAATTGGAACAAGCATTATAATTACTAAAGAGATAGGTTTATTTAGTAATGGAGAAGGAAAATTAAAAGATATTAATTGGACTTGTATGGTTGAAACTGATGAATCTATTTTAGTTGGTGAAACTGCGATTATTGTCGGTTTTGAAGGAAATAAGTTAATTGTAAAAAAAGAAAAAAATTAGTTATGAGAAAAAGTATTTTAGAAATTAATTATTTATCTTTATTGAATTTAATTGATACGCAGATTGCAATTAAATTTGTGAAAGATTCTTTTCAAAAAGAATTAGCAAAAAGATTAAATTTATTAAGGGTAACTGCGCCTATTTTTGTATTAAATAGTTCTGGTCTTAATGATCATTTAAGTGGAGTGGAAAATCCAGTAGAATTTTTAGTTAAAGATTTTAAAGAACCAGTTGAAATCGTTCAATCATTAGCAAAATGGAAAAGAAAAGCCCTTAAAGATTATAATTTTAGTGTTGAAACTGGGCTTTATACTGATATGAATGCGATTAGAAAAGATGAAAAAACTGATTTTATTCATTCTTTATATGTTGATCAATGGGATTGGGAAAAAGTTATTAGTGTTTACGATAGAAATATTGATTATTTAAAAAAGACAGTCATAAAAATCTATAAAGCAATTTATAATTTATCAAAATTAGTTGAAAAAAGGTATTCTAATATAAAACATAATCTTCCAAAAAATATTTATTTTATTTCGACATTTGATTTAGAAAATAAATATCCAAATTTATCAAGAAAAGAAAGAGAAGATCAAATTGCTAGAGAGTTTGGCGCGGTATTTATTTATGAAATAGGTTGGAATTTAAAAGATGGTAAACCACACGATTCTAGGGCATCTGATTATGATGATTGGAACTTAAATGGAGATTTATTACTATATTATGATATTTATGATATGGCATTAGAAATATCAAGTATGGGAATAAGAGTGGATAATCAATCTTTAATTAAACAATTAGAATATAAAAATGAATTATATAAATTAGATAATCAATATTGTAATGATATCATTAATGGTATTTTACCTTATACCATAGGTGGTGGTATTGGTCAATCACGATTATGTATGTTTATGTTAAAAAAAGCACATATAGGTGAAGTTCAAGTTTCATTATGGAGTGATAATGAAATTAATATTGCAAAAAAGAAGAATATAATTTTATTATAAAGATATGAGTAATCCAATTAGTTTAAAAGTTAAAAAAAGTATTTTTGAAAAGAAATGGAGCAAAAGTTGTTTTTTTGGTGCACCAGATATTCCATTGATGTATTTAAAATTTGTTGATGATGATGAAATATTTTTTGCTCAAATTAATCTTTTAGATTTAAGTAAAGTTTATAACAGCGTATATTTACCAAGTAATGGAATGTTATATTTTTTCATACGATTAAATGATTTTAAACCTATAATTAGATATTATCCTAAAACTAATTATGATGAAGATAAGATGGCGAGAGTGGATTTTAATAATAATATTCAAATTGGATTTAATATTGTTACAGAATATAAGATTAAATTTATTCATACTTATAAAAGATTATCAACAGTTATGTTAGATGAAGATACTAAATATAATGAGATGTTACCTAATGAAATTATTTTACTTCAATATGATCAAAATACTTGTTCAAAAATACTTGAAGTTGATGGATTAATTGTTTTTGTTATTGATAAAGATGAATTATTAAATAGAAATTATGAAGCAGTAAGAATGATTATAGTTAGATAATTATTTACTAGCTATTGTATAAAAAGCATTAACTATACTATTCGCAAGTGAAGTATAGTTATTTTTTATATATTCACTTTCTTTTTCGTTATCGTGAAATAAAAATTCAATTAATGATTTATTTTTTGCTTTTGAATTTTTTAATTCATATAAGTTTGTTGCTTTTTTTACACCACGATTAGGAAAGGAATGAGTTGATACAAAACTATTTAAAATAATATTTGCAAAAGTTGAATTTGAATAATAGAATGCTTCACTTCCAGAACCACCACCTGCATTTGTGTGAAGTGCGATATGGTAATCAACATTATATGAGTTACTTTCTTTAACTGAATCAGTTAGACTTAGCATTTTATCATTGATATAGACAATAAAGCGACTATCTTTTGATAATTTATTGTAGATTATTTTTGCAACATTATTCATAGTTTCTGCTTCAGTAGTTACTTTATCATAATAAAGATTATTAACTTGTACGGAAGGATTTATATATATTTTAATTTTGTTATTGTAATTAATAGAAGAAGATTTATTACTTTCAGTTGTAGATGAATTATTTTCAATAAATGAATTAGTATCTTCTATTGTAAATGAACTATTTTCACTAGATGATATAGTATTTTCTGTTGTCGATAAAGATGTAGAATTATCATTAATAGATGAATTATTGTTACAAGAGTTAAGTATAAATAAACTTAAGAATAATAAAATGAATTTTTTCATATAGACCTCCTATTTACTTTTTAGCATATAATTGATGTAAAAATCAATAAAAATATATAAAAAAGTAAAAAAATATATTAAAATATTATAATTAAATGGATTTATAT
>CAZOAE010000089.1:0-4085 GCA_964577725.1 uncultured Erysipelotrichaceae bacterium
GATAATTTTTTTAATTTTACAAGGTCTATTGGTGAGAATTATTATTTTATTACTTAAAGCGATTGCTTCGGCAATATCATGAGTTACTATTAATGCAGTTTTTTTCTCTTGTTTAATAATGTTATAAACATCATTTTGAACGAATAATTTTGTTTGATAATCTAATGCTGAAAATGGTTCATCTAAAAGTAATAAATCGGGTTTTAAGGCTAATGTTCTAATTAAAGAAACTCTTTGTCGCATACCACCTGAAAGTTCTTTTGGATAATAGTTTTTAAATTCATTTAATTGGTATTTGTTTAATAAATTATCAACATATAATAAAGATTTTTTTGTTTTGTTATGAGTTATTTCTAAACCTAATATTACATTATTATATATATTTCTCCATTCCATAAGATTATCTTTTTGGAACATATAACCTAATTTACAATTAATGTTAATGTTTCCAGAAGTTTGTTTTTCTAATGATGATAAAATATTTAATATTGTTGATTTACCACATCCAGATGGGCCTAAAATAGCAACAATTTCTTGCTCTTTTACGCTGAAAGAAATATTATCTAATACTTTTATTTCGCCTTTAGAAGAAAAAAATGATTTATTTACATTTTGTAAAGAAATTAAATCTTGCATTAAATCACCTATAATATTTTATTAACAATAAATTTTTATGTGATAAATGACTTTTACAAAACTTTTACAATTCATTAATATTTCTTTAATTTTTAATTCATAGAATATGTGTGTAAAGAAAAGGAGAAAATAAAAATGGAAAATAAAGAAAAGAAATATGTTGAAAAGGTATTAGAAAGTTATCAAGAAAAAGAATATACAAAGTTAGATCAATTAAAAGAATTAGATAAGAAAGTTTCAAAACCGGCGAAGATATTTGCTTATACATTTGGAATTATTGGATCATTAGTTTTAGGATTTGGTATGTGTGTAGCAATGAAAGTAATTTTAGAAGGTTTAATGGTTTTAGGAATTATAATAGGATTAATTGGTATATTTATGGTAAGTATAAATTATTTCTTATATCAAAAAATTCTTTCATCAAGAAAAAATAAATATGCGAAAGAAGTTTTAGATTTAAGTAATGAATTATTAAATGAATAAAATATAAGATTTAATTTTAAATTATTCCATCTTTGATGGAATTTTTGTTTAATATAGATATATGAAAGAAGAAATTAAAAATTTAATTAAAGATTATTTAAGTTTACCTTTTGAAAAAAAGACTATTATTAGTACAATTTTTTCTGTTATTTTTAATTTTATAATGGGAATTGGAAAAATAGTAATAGGTATTTTCTCAACTATGTTTTTAGTTGCATCTGGATTTGTAAATATTTTTATAATGTTATCTAAAATACAAGTTTTTTTAGGAATTAAATATCCTAATAAAAAATCTTTTAATTTTAGAAATACCGCGACTGGAATATTTTTGATTTTGGCTTCATTACAATACATAATTTTTATGTTAAGACCTATTTTGTTTGATATAGAAACTAAGCAATATGATGCTTTTATGGGTATTGCTATCGCTTTTGTTTCATTTATAGAATTAGGGATATCAATATTTGGTTGTTTTAAAGCATTTGGGAAAGGTCATTATTATCGTAATATTAAATTAATAAATTTATGTTCTGCTTTTACTGCAATTGTTTTAACTGAAAATGCGTTATTATCTTTTTCATCTCAATATGATTCTTCGATTATAAGTAGTTATTTTGGAATTGGAGTAGGTGTAGTTAATATTTTAATAGGTATTTATATTTTACTTGCGCCACGAATTAGTATTGTTGATAGAAAATATAGTATATATAAATTAAAAGATGAATGTGAAAATGAATTAGTTGAAAAAAGAATTTATTTGCAATTAACTAATAGTAAGTTTTATGGTAATTATTTTTATGAAGGAAATATTAATAATGAATTTATTAAAGGAGAAATAAAAAAAGGTAAAAGTCCTATAAAAGAATGGAATATATATATCAAGATAATTATTATTATTTTTAGTGAAATATTGATATTTCCATATGCAATAGGTGCTTTGATATTTCATTTTAAAAGTTCAAAAGTGATAAAAAAATTAGATGATGAAATGTTAAAATATAATTATCTAAAAATAAATGAAATGGAGGATTTAAAATGAATAAAATTCTTTTAGTTGAAGATGATAAAGAACTTAATGAATTAATTACTTCTTATTTAGAAGTTGAAGGTTATATTGTGTTTTCTGTTTTTAATGGTGAAGAAGCATTAAAGATTTTTAAACAAGAAAAAATAGATATTATTTTAAGTGATATAATGATGCCTATTTGTGATGGAAATCAATTAGCAAAAAGTGTTAGAGAAATTGATAATAATGTGCCTATTATTTTTATGTCCGCAAAAGATGATAAAATATCTAAACAATTAGGATATAAGTTAGGAATTGATGATTATATTACAAAACCATTTGATGTAGATGAATTAATTTTAAAAATTAAAGCGATTAGTAGAAGAATTGGAATTAATAATTCTAATACTATAAGTGTGGGAAATTTACTAATGAATAATGATGAACATAATGCAAGTGTTGATGGTGTTGAATTAAATTTATCTGTTAGAGAATTTGATATTTTATACGCTATGTTATCTTTTCCTAAAAAAGTATTTACTAGATCTCAATTAATGGAAGAATTTTGGGGTTTTGATTCTTCAGCAACATCTAGAACTGTTGATGTTTATTTATCAAAATTAAGAGAAAAAACTAAGGATTGTAACGGATTTGAGATAAAGACAATTCATGGTCTTGGATATAAGGTGGTTTTAAAATGAAGAATAATAAAAACTTATTGATAGGGTTTATAATTGTTTTTTTTACATTATGTTTTTCTTTTGGAATATTACTCTTTTTTTATACTTTAGTAGAATCAAAAAAGTTTTTAATTAAGTTTATTGTAATTACTTTAGTAATATTATTAACAAGCGTTATATTTGTTGTAATTGATACAATTAGAAAAAAATATACTGTTGATAAATATGTTGAAGAAATTTTAAGTGCAACAAAAAAAATGACAAAAGGAGATTTTAATATTAAATTAAATCCTAATCATAGTTTTAATAATTTTACAACTTATGATTTAATAAAAAATGATTTAAATATTTTAGCAATTGAATTAAGTAAAAATGAGATATTAAAAAATGATTTTATTTCAAATGTTTCTCACGAGATTAAGACTCCACTTTCAGTTATTCAAAATTACGCTAGAGCATTAGAAAATCCTAAATTAGATGATGAAACAAGAAAAAAGTATTTAGTATATTTACAAAATGCTTGTAAAAAATTAAGTAATTTAATTAATAATATTCTTAAATTAAATAAACTTGAAAATCAAGAAATTTTTCCTGATTATAAAGTGTTTAATCTTAGTGAATCAATTATTAATCAAATATTACAATATGAAAATTTAATTGAAGATAAAGATTTAGAGTTAATTTGTAATATTGAAGAAAATATAATGATTAATAGTGAAGAAAGTTATTTAGAATTAATTTGGAATAATTTAATTTCTAATGCGATTAAATTTACTGATAAGGGTTCTATTACAATTAAGTTAAAAAGAATTAATAAAGATATTATTTTTACGATTAAAGATACTGGTTGTGGTATAGATAAAGAAATTGGTTCCCATATTTTTGATAAATTTTATCAAGGAGATTCTTCACATAATAAGGAAGGAAACGGATTAGGTTTAGCCCTTGTAAAAAAAGTGATAGATAAATTAGGTGGTACTATCTCAATTAATAGTGAAAAAAATGTTGGAACTGAATTTACTGTGGTAATCAAGGAGAATATTAATGGCTGATAAATTTGAATATAATTATAATGCGATTAGTCAAGAAGAAAGACAAATTGTAGAAAGTATAAAAAATCAATATGTACAAAAAGATAATAAAATATCTTTATTAAAAAAATTAGATCATATAGTAAAATTTTATCCTAAATTTTTTAGTATTATTTTAGGTATTATTGGAATTTTAATATTTGGATTAGGTTTAACATTTGTATTAGAATGGGGTAATATCGTATGGGG
>CAZOAE010000090.1:0-3993 GCA_964577725.1 uncultured Erysipelotrichaceae bacterium
ATATCAATATTATTTAATTGACTTAAAGCATTGCTTCTTTCATTTTGTAATAAATCAGTTGGTAAAGATAAAAATGAATCTAACACTATATCAATAGAAGAATTATCTTCTCTAACTTTAATTAAATGATTACTTTCAAATTCAATATAATCTTCATTATTATCAATAATAAATGATAAATTATAATCTCCTTCTTTAAGAGTTAATGAAGTTTGATATTCAAAATTACTAATTTTATCTAACTTAATATTTTCCCCTAAACCTTTTAAATATAAATCATTATATGCTGGTATTTCATCTTGTAATTTAATAGTAATTGTCGTATTAACATTTTTATCTTCAATATCTTTAATACTATCAGTTTTTTCTTCTTTTTGATGAATAGCATTTAAGTTATTATCCTTAATAAGTTTAACAAGTTTTTCACTTGCTCTAATATGTTTTTCCACTAATGGATGTGTATTATAATCACTAGACATATTAAAATCTATTCGATAAACATTATTAGGAATAGTATTCTTAATTTCTTCTTCTATTTCATTAATTTTAAAAGTATCAACAATAAATGTTTCCATTAAACCACTTGCTAAAATAAATGAAGTATCTTTACCATAAATATTTGCTAAATTTGAAACTAATTTTACGTATTCAGTTTTAAATCCAACTGGATCATCAGATTGATAATAATCATTAGTTCCTAAATTAATAATAACAATATCTGGAGTATAATTATCAAAATTCCAATTATATTCTCCATCATAATTTACCTTAGAATAATAATTATTTACATCAGTTCCTTCTTTATAACCAGATCTATATAATCCTATACCAGATCTTGCTTGAACATTAATATCAGCATCTAATTCCCACGCTGTTAATGTTGCATAAGTTTGTAAACCATTTTGATTAGTACTATAATTACCCACTTCAACAGTAGTGGATCTTAAATTACCAAACCCAGCAGTAATAGAATCTCCATATGCTTCAATTTTCAATTTATCTACTTTATCAAATTTTTCAAAATAACCATCAGTTTCTAATTCATATAAAGTCATTGAACTTTCTAATGCTTCCGTTCTTTTTAAAACTTTTACAGTATGATGACCATTACTTAATCCACTTACTAATGTATAAACACTTTTTGTAGAACCTTTATCTAATTTAATAACATTCTTTGTTGAATCTTTATCTCCATCAAGAAAAATAGATACTTGTGTATTACCATATCCAGCATTATATGGAGCATCTAAAATTGCATCTAACTTTGTTCCATAAAAACTAACTTCAAATCCACTCGCAGTATTATTCATAATAATATGACCATTTGTATGAACATTTCTACCATGATATTTAATATATTCATTATTACGATTCATTTCAGTAATTTTACTTATTTTTTTACTATCATCTATAGTAGTTGAAGTTGAAGTACTTGGTTCTGTACTTAATGAAGTATTTTCACTACTTGAAGAACTACTTTCACTTGATGAACTACTTTCACTTACTGATGAAGTTTCTTTACTTGATGCACTACTTGATGAACTACTATTTGTTGTTGTAGAACTTTCAAAATTAGAACAACCAATTAAAAGAATAGATAAAATTAACAACGCTTTATTCTTTTTCATATAATTATCTCCTACACTTCAATATAACATATTAAAATTTTTTAGTAAAAAAAGCATATTATATATTTTATAGTTAAATAAATATAAATTTTATATACTTTTCCTTTATATTTCCCCTAAAATTTAATTAATACAAAAT
The DNA here is from genome assembly GCA_964577725.1 of uncultured Erysipelotrichaceae bacterium. GTDB lineage: Bacteria > Bacillota_I > Bacilli_A > RFN20 > CAG-449 > CAG-449. The sequence goes on from CAZOAE010000090.1 coordinate 1,768, forward strand.
TCATTATCAATAAAATTTATATAAAATATAATAAAAAAGATAAGTCAACTAAACTTACCTTTTTTCTAATAACTAATTATTCTTATTAAAAGTCTTTTTTATTCGATCAAATAAACTTTCTTTTCCTTTTTTCTTATCTTTATCATCACTAACTTTTGCTAAGTTTTGAAGTAATTCTCTTTCTTCTTTATTAATTGATTTAGGAATAACAACATTAATATGAATAAATTGATCTCCAACTGCACCAGTTCTTAAATCCTTAACTCCTTTACCCCTTAAGCGTAAAACAGTATTTGGTTGAGTTCCACTTGGAATATCAAAAGCAACAGTGCCATAAACAGTTTCAACTTCACTACCAGCGCCTAATATCGCTTCAAGATAAGAAACATCTTTATTTATATGAATATTATTTCCTTCACGAGTAAATATTTTACTTGCTTCAACAATAACTTCAATATATAAATCACCATTTGGTCCACCTTTTGTGCCACGCTCACCTTTACCACGAACACATATTTGTTGACCATTAGAAATACCCGCTGGAATCTTAACTTCAATAGTTTTCTTAACTGTTGAATAACCTTTACCACCACATTTTTTGCATTTATTATTAATAACTTTACCAGTACCATCACATCTAGGACATTCTCTTTGAGTTTGCATTCTACCAAATAAAGTTTGTTGAACTGCAGTAATAAAACCACTTCCCCTACAATCTGGACAAGTACTTATATCATTTGGATTTTCAGCACCAGTTCCATTACAATGTGGGCAAGTTTCATCTAAATTCAAATCTAGGTCAATTGTTTTACCATTAATTGAATCCATAAAGGAAATTCTAACTCTTTTTAAAACATCATCTCCACGACTTGGTCCAGTTGATTGTCGAGATCTTCTTGCGCCACCACCAAAGAATGAACCAAAAATATCTCCTAAATCAACATCTCCAAAATCGCCGAAGCCACCGCCACCAAATCCACCTTGTTGATCAAAAGCAGCATAACCAAATTGATCATATTTTGCTTTCTTATCTGGATCAGATAAAATTTCATACGCTTCTTGAACTTCTTTAAATTTTGCTTCTGCTCCTTCTTCTTTATTTAAATCTGGGTGATACTTTCTTGCAAGTTTTCGATAACTAGATTTAATCTCATCAGCACTAGCATTTTTACTAACGCCTAAGACTTCATATGGATCTCTTTTATTAGCCATAATCTATCTTCCCCTTTCTTGATAAATGGAGGTCGAATTGGCCTCCATATGATTTTATTAATTTTTTTCAGTGAAATCTGCATCGACAACATCATCATTATTATTTTGAGGTTGTGTATTATTTCCACCTTGTTGTGCTTGTTGTTGATATTGTTGAGCCATTGCTGCCGCTTGCTCTAATTGAGCCATCTTTTGTTTTAATGTTTCAATATCATTATTATCTAAAGCAGTTTTTAATTCATCACGAATTTGTTGAGTTTGTTTCTTTTGTTCATCAGTCATCTTTGAACCTTCTTCAGCCATAGATTGATCAATTTGAGAAATCAATGATTCTGCTTTATTTTTAACTTCAACTTCTTCTTTTCTCTTATCATCAGCTTCTTTATTTGCTTCTGCTTCTTTTACCATACGATCAATTTCTTCTTTTGATAAACCATTTGATCCAGAAATAGTAATTTGTTGTTCTTTTTGAGTATCAAGATCTTTTGCTTTAACAGAAACAATACCATTAACATCAATACTAAATGTAACTTCAATTCTTGGTTGTCCCCTTCTTGCTGGGCGGATACCATCAAGTTTAAATGTACCAAGTAACTTATTATCACGAGCCATTGGTCTTTCACCTTGATAAACCATAATATCAACAGCTGGTTGATTATCTTCTGCAGTTGAGAAAACATTTGATTTTGTTGTAGGAATAGTTGTATTTCTTTCAATTAATGGAGTCATAACACCACCCATTGTTTCAATACCTAATGTTAATGGAGTAACATCAAGAAGTAAGACATCTGTTTTATCTCCAGCAATAATTCCACCTTGAATTGCCGCGCCAACAGAAACTGCTTCATCTGGATTAATAGAGATATTAGGTTGTTTACCAGTTAATTGTTTAACTAATTCAACAACTGCTGGCATTCTAGTAGAACCACCGATTAACAATACTTCATCAATTTGATTACTTGATAATTTAGCATCATCAAGGGCGCTTCTAACTGGTCCTTCTGTTCTACGAAG
>CAZOAE010000091.1:0-3962 GCA_964577725.1 uncultured Erysipelotrichaceae bacterium
TTATATCTTCATTTACAAGTAATTAATCATTGAAATTGAAAAATAATTAATATTAGATTAATATTATTTTGAGGTGATTATTATGTTAGATACTCGTATTTTATATATGGGAACACCAGAATTATCAGCAAGTGTTTTAAAAGGCTTAATTGAAAATGGATATAATATTGTTGGTGTTATTTGCCAAGAAGATAAACCAATTGGAAGAAAAGGAATAATTGAATATGTCCCAACAAAAAAAGTTGCTTTAAGTTATAATATTCCAGTTTATCAACCACATAAAATTAGACTTGATTATGAATTTGTTAAAGAAATAAATCCAGATTTAATTGTAACTTGTGCATATGGTCAAATTTTACCCCAACAATTATTAGATATTCCTAAATTAGGGGCAATTAATGTTCATGGTTCATTATTGCCTAAATATCGTGGTGCTTCTCCAATTCAACAAGCGTTAATTAATGGAGAAAAAGAAACTGGTGTTACAATTATTGAAATGATTGATAAAATGGATGCTGGTAAAATGATTTGGAAAGAATCTTTTTTAATTGAAGAAGATGATAATTATACTTCTTTATGTGGAAAAATATCTAATGCTGGATTAAAAGCATTATTAAATTGTATTCCATTGATTATTGAAAAAAAAGAAGAAAGAATTGTTCAAGATGAAACAAAAGTTACTTATTGTGGAAAAATAAATAAAGAAGATGAACATATAGATATTAGTAAAACGAATGTGGAAGTTTATAATATGGTACGAGCGCTTTCTTATACTCCAGGTGGATATGTTTTATTAGATGATAATATTTTAAAAATTTATAGATGTAAATTAATTGATATAGATGGTAAATGTGGAGAAATTATTAAAGCAGATAAAAATGGACTATATATCGCTACTGGTAAAGGTTCGATTCAAATTCTTGAATTACAAAAGCAAGGTAAAAAAAGAATGGATTATAAATCCTTTATTAATGGAGAAAAAGATTTACTTGGAAAGGTAGTTAAATAAAATGAAAGATATTCGTGAATTAGCAAAAAATTATTATGATGAAGCAATAACATCATTACAAAAATGGATTCAAATTAATTCTATTTTTGATGAAAAGACAATTACTAAAAATAATCCTTTTGGAAAAGGAGTAGGTAATGCTTTAGAATATATTGCTTTACTTGGGGAAAAAGAAGGGTTTAATGTTGATAGATGTGATGGATATTGTACTGAAATTAGTTATGGTAATGGTCCTTTAATTAGTATATACGCTCACGCTGATGTTGTTCCAGTTTCGGGTAATTGGAAACATTCTCCATTTGGTGGAGTTATTGAAGATGATATTATGTATGGAAGGGGTACTTCTGATGATAAAGGGCCAGCGATTGCTTCTTTTTATGCTCTAAAACTTTTAAAAGATAATAATTTAATTAATAATTTTAAAGTCAATTTAGTTATCGGTGGTAATGAAGAAAGTGGTTCAAAATGTTTAGAATATTATTTTAATAATTTAAAAAAGCCTTATCCAAAATATGGATTTACTCCAGATGGTGAATTCCCTTTAATTTATGGAGAAAAAGCAATAGCGACATATGAAGTTGATTTACTAGAGAATATTAAAGAAATTTCTTCATTAAGTGGTGGTGTTGTAATAAATTCTGTTATTGATGAAGCAAAATGCCATTTATTAGTTAAAATTGATGAAAATGAAATAGATTCATATTGTAAAGAAAATAATATTACTTATAGTTATTGTGATGATATTCTTACTTTTTATGGTAAAGCAGCACATGGTTCATTACCAGAAGAAGGAATTAATGCTGGACTTCATTTAATTAAATTTATTGGTTTAAAATTTAATTATGAAAAATTAGTTAAAACAGCAGATGGTTATATTGATGGAAGTGGAAAAAATTTAGGTGTTTATTATTATTCAAATTTATTAAAAGGAACTACATATAATGTTGGTTTAATTTCTTATAGTGAAGGGCATTTAAAATATTCTGTTAACTTTAGATATCCAGAAACAGTTAATGCAAAAGAAGTATGTGAAAAATTAAATGAACTTGATTTAGGAAATGTAAAATTTATTGATACAAGTGATTATTTATTAATTGATCCTAATTCTAAAATGGTTCAAGCATTATTAAAGTGTTATCAAGAATTAACTGGAGATTATGAATCTAAACCAATGGCTATTGGTGGGGGAACATACGCTAAAGAAAGTAAAAATACACTTGCATTTGGATCTCATTTTCCTAATCGTGAAGATCATATTCACGAAGCAAATGAAAAGATTCATTTAGCTGATTTAAGAAAATCAATTTCAATATATGCGACTGCAATATTAAAACTCGCAGATTTAATGGAGTAATAAGATGAGATTAAGAAATAAAAAGTGGAAAAATGACTTTTTAAATGATAATAAAAATTTGATTATTAATAAAGATACTATTGATGAAAATTTTGATAATTTTATTAATCAAAAAAATTTAAGACTTGAAATTGGGGTAGGCCGTGGAGATTTTATTTTACAAATGGCTAAATCTAATCCCGATTGTTATTTTCTTGGAGTTGAATTATCTAGTATGGCATTAGCAATCGCGGGTAAAAAGATAGTTAATGAAGAAATTAATAATATTTTATTAGTAAATATGGATATTCATTTATTATTTGAAAGAATTGGTAAAGAAAGATTTGATTGTATTTATTTAAATTTTTCTGATCCTTGGCCAAAGAAAAGACAACATAAAAGAAGATTAACATATCCAACTTGTTTAGAAGAATATTATAAAGAATTAAAAAAAGGTGGAAAATTAATTTTTAAAACTGATAATGATATTTTATTTGAAGATTCTGTTTTATATTTTGAAGAATCAAAATTTAAAATTGAGTCATTAACTCGTAATTATGAACAATTAGATATTGATGATAAAATGACTGAATATGAATTAAAATTTAGATCAATAGGAACACCAATTAAAAGAATTGTCGCGGTTAAAGAATAATTATGAAAGCAACTCTATTTTATAATCATCAATTAGGTGATTTACTTTTAATTGAATTTAATATTGATAAATTTCCAACACATTATCAAAAAGAAAATGATATCGTTCTTATTTATAATGAAAAAGAATTAATTGGAATTAATATTTTTAATATTTCTTCTATATGTAAAATGAAGATAAACGGACAAATTCATTTACCACCGAAGTTATTAATTCAATTACTAAATTCAATACTATCAAAATATGGTGTAATTATTGATTTTCAAGATAAATCATTGTTTTCAGTTGGTAATGTTAAATCTTATCAAGAATATGGAAATTATTATATTGTAAATGTTGATGTTGGAAATAAAATGATTAATGCTAAATCTAAAAAAAACATTGAAAAAAACAATAAATGTGTAGTAGCATTTGTTGGGGCAATATTATCAAATGGCTATCAAGTTAAAAATGAAATGTGTAATGATATTTTAATAGAAGGATATATTTGTTCATATTGTGATTTATCTATTAATGATGATAATAATTTACTTTTATTAAATGATGATATAGAAGTAGGACAAGATTTTTTTTCTTACGAGAAGGAGTTTATGTATGGAAGAATATGAATTAAAAGAAAAAGGTTTAATTAAAAGATTAACAAATAAAACATTTAAATTTGATGAAAGACTTAAAGAAGGATTTTTTACTGCGAATTATTTTTTAAAAACAAGAAAAATAGTTTTAGAGAATATTCCAAATCAAATAGTTACTATGCAATTTTTCCAAAGAGAAGATGATGTTATGGTATGTGGATTAGATGAATGTATTAGTTTAATTCATGAATTTGCAATAGAACCTGAAAATCTTAAAATTGAAGCATTAAATGATGGTGATATTATCCAATATGGTGAACCAGTTTTAAAAATCACTGGTAAATATGAAAACTTTGGTTTTTTAGAATCAATGATTGATGGAATATTAGC
>CAZOAE010000092.1:0-3939 GCA_964577725.1 uncultured Erysipelotrichaceae bacterium
GAATTAGAAAAAATATTATTAAATAACGATTTTAAAATTCTATTATAGTTAACTCCGTTATGATAAAAAAATTCATTATCTTCGATACTTATTAAGGCATTAATTAATGTGGTTGGTAATTGCTCATAATTAATATAAATCTTTTTATTTTCTCCTAGTGTTTCAATTAAATTAGAAGAATTATCATATATTTTTGAATATTCTTTTTCTTTTATTACTTCAATAGTGGGTTCTTTTAAGTCTTTAACGGATTGATAAAAATATATTCCCATTGATAAGGTGGTAATAAGTAAAATTGAAGAAAGTATTAATAGAATGTTTTTCATTAATTTCATAAAAAAAGACTCACCATAATCACTAGTTAGTCTTTACTTAAAATTAATTTTTATTAAATAAAATATTGTTTATCAACAGCATCAAGATATTTAATACGGGGAATATAATCTTGTTCTACTTCTATACCTAAATTTTGAATATCAATTAAAGAAATAGATTTTTTTTCGCCATAATATCGAGAAATAATAATCTCAGCATCTAGGAGAAATATTTTATCTAAACTAACAAAATAAATTAAAAAGAAAGCAATACCACCATGATAAACAACTTTTTTTAAGTGTTCAACTTGGTGCTTAGAAATATTATTGAAAGATAAAGAAGTTTTAGATTTTGTTTCTTTACATTCAAAATCAATATATTTCCCTTTATATACTCCATTATAATCAGTGGTTGATTGTTTTTCAAAATAAGCATCTTTTATTCTTGCATGGTCTTTATAATCAACTTTAACAATATGAATTGGTGTCGGTCTTTTTGTAATTATTGCTCTTTTTATATCATCATAATATTGATTAGAAGAATTGATAGCTTTTTCAAAATCAATTCCACGATTGGCGAAATTGATATTTTTATCATCATTAATAACATTATTTTGTTTGATACTTCTATTTGGATAGTTCATAAAATTATTTTAAATAGTCTTTAATTTTCTTATCAAAATATTCTGGAGTAATTGTATCTCCATTTATTAAATGAGTAATTATTTTTTTTATTGGTGTTGGAACGCATTTCATTCTGCTTAACATTTTTTTATATTCTTCATAGACAATATTTGGATTATCTAAAAATGCTTGATATAAGTTTCTTAAATCTAAGGCATCATTAAGTGGGTTATGGGATTTTCCTATTGGTTCAATGTTATATAGTTTTAAAAAATTAACTAATGAATAATTATTATTATTTTCATCTCTAATATATTGAGATAAAAAACTTAAATAATCAAAAAAACTATTTAACCAAGTTTTAGCAATTGGGGCATTTTCAGGGTGAGAATAACGACAAGATTCAAGAATCATTTTGAGATCATTATTTCCAAAGCAAACAAATAATGTATCATTAATATCTTCACCGATATATTCACTAATTTTTTCAATTGTTTCTTCCCATGAAATTCCATTTGCTTTGATAAAATCTTCTGTTATTGAAGTCATTTCAGTAACGATTTTACCAATTTGAGAACGGGGTTTAGTGTATAACAAAAGACCATTATCAATAGTTTCGATAATGTTTCCTTCATCATCAATTTTACATTTTATTAATCCACTTGCGATAATTTCGTGTGTAAATTGTGTTCCTTCAAAATCTATAAATACTAATGTGTGTTTTCCTTTTAAAAGTTTTTTTAATTGTTTCATAACTTTATTATATTGATTAGCCTAAATTTAATCAAATCACTTACATAAATTTTTGAAATTCATATTAATAAATGAGTAATAACTCAAAAGAAGGGAGAAAATTATGGCATATTGCAATAGATGTGTTGGACAAAGATGTCGCCCATTAACAATTTTAGATAACTCTTGCTGTGGGGTATGTGTAACATCAGTTCCATCTACTTGTTGTACTAAAGTATGTTGTAGAGTAACTTATACTGTAACAGTGAAAAACAATTGTAGTTCAACAATGAGAAATGCTTTATTACACGTTCCACTTGATAATGTCTTTTGCTTAGATACATCTTCTGTAACGGTTAATGGCGAAGCAGTAAGTGTTGATTGTTTAGATGCTGTTCCACTTGGAGATATTGAAAGCGAACAAGAAGTAACTGTGGTTTATACTGTAACTGTTATGGATTATAAGCGTTATATAAGATCAAGAGTGCTAGTATCATTTTATACTTGTTGCTGTTGTGAAAGAAGAGATTTAGGTGTTTATTCTAATGTCAACTGTTTACAAGTGTGTAGATGTTGTTGTAGCGATTAATTAGTATTAACTAGAAGGCTTCAAGCCTTCTTTTTTTTATGAAATTAATCGTGTTTGTTTTAATCATTAATAAATTAATGTATAATAAATTTGATTTAGGAAGAATATATGGAAGAACTACACTTAAAATTATCGGCAAAAGAAATTAATGCAAAAGAGTTTCAAGCAAAAGATGGTGGATATGATGCTTTACAAGTTGATAAATATCTGGATCTTGTTGTAAATGATTATATTGCATTTGAACAGTTTGAACATTCTATGCAAAAGTTAGTTGATGAATTTGATAGTTTAAAAAATACTTGTGAAGATTATAAAAATAAACTTTCTGAATCGGAATATCAAAGAGTTTTATTACAAGAAGAATTGAATGTTGTAAAACAAAATGATGGATCATCTATTTCAAATATTGAATTGTTACAAAGAATTTCTTTGCTTGAACAAGTTTTATATGATTTAGGGAAAGATCCATCAAAAATAAAATAACATTGACCTGGATAATTGCTGGTAGTTAATCTATTAGAGGAAAGTCCATGCTCGCACTATCTGTGATGATAGTAGTGTTTGTGCCAAAGGAAAAAATAACTTTGGGTAGATGGGAGCATCTAACGGCGGAAATAAAACCTAAGTCTTATTGATATGGTTTTATCCTGAAAGTGCCACAGTGACGGAGTTAAATAGAAATATTTAAGTGGAACGAGGTAAACCCCTCAAGCGAGAAACCTAAATTTGGTAAGGGAGAAGTTCAAGGCGAAACGAAGTTAAGAACTTATGTGAAAGCATAGATAAATAATTATCCTAGACAAAACATGGCTTATAAGGTCAATACTCATTTATTAAGGAGAAAAAAATGAATTTGCCAAATAAAATTACAACAATAAGAATGGTATTAGTTATTTTTATTGCTACTTTGTTATTACTTCCTATTGATTGGTTTCCAGTCATTAATGGAATTAATGTTTCTTTGAACTTTTTTATTGCTTGGATTTTATTCATTATTGCATCTATTTCTGATTTTTTAGATGGTTATATTGCTCGTAAATATAATATGGTGACAGATTATGGTAAATTTATGGATCCAATCGCAGATAAATTATTAGTAAATTCAACATTAATTATTTTAATGGTTAATGGTCCAATTAAAATTTTACCAATATGCGTGGTGTTAATGATTTCAAGAGATATTATTGTTGATGCAGTACGATTAAATGCAGTAAGAAAAAATGTTGTAGTCGCGGCGAATATTTTTGGAAAATTAAAAACAGTTTTACAAATGGTAGGATTAATATTAATATTAGTGAATGATTTTTCTTTATCAAGTTTAATTGGTTTACCTAATGGATTATATATTAGTCAAATAATTTTATATTTAGCAACATTTGTTTCAATTTTATCTGGAATTATCTATTTAATCCAAAATAAAGAAGTATTTTTGGAGATGAAATAAAATGAAAGAATTAATTTTAATTTTAAAAAATAAAGGTTTAACTTTATCTTGTGCAGAAAGTTTGACTGGTGGTTTATTTGGTAGTGAAATTACATCTATTTCTGGGGCTTCACAAGTATTTAAAGGTGGAGTTATTTGTTATGATACAAATGTTAAAATTGATGTTTTAAAAGTTGAAGAAAGTATTATAGATTCATATGGAGTTGTTTCTTCTCAATGTGCTTCAATGATGGCTA
>CAZOAE010000093.1:0-3936 GCA_964577725.1 uncultured Erysipelotrichaceae bacterium
TTATTTTGTTATATCAATGTTTATTCCGTTTTTATTCTTTTTTAATAGGATTAAAAATAGACTTATGATTCCATATTTTAATTTAATTATCCCTTTACCTAGTTTTATTTGTAATTCGATAGCAAAAAAAGTTAATAAGGAAAATTCATCTTTTATTAAAAAGCAAACAAGAAGTGGTAATTTAATGTTTTCATTATTATTTATTTTTGGTTATTGTTTAACTGGTATTCTTTGTACAACATTTATTGTAGATTCAAATAGTTCATTAATGTTATCTATTGTTTTATCTTTATGTGGTGGGTTATTTGTATCTAGTTTTGTTTTACCACCTACATTATTTAATTATTGTTTTGTTGCTGATAAATTAAATTTTTCTTTTATGAAAATATTAAAATTGGAATTAAAAACTATTATTAGCGATACAAAAGTTCCATTAGATGATGATTCAAAAGAGTTATTAAAAACTATCGTAAATTCATTAGATAAATCATTAGATGAAGATGATGATAAAGATAATTAGTAGTATTTATCGTATATATTTCGTACTTGATTAGTAATTTTTTTTGAAAGATTTAGAAGATTTTTATTATCATTTTCAATACATTTTCCAGCGATAATATGAATTTTATAACTAATAAATGTTTCTAGTGTTGATAAATCATTAACATTATTTGCAATTAAAGTAATTTTTTTATTTGATAATGTAGTAAACATATTACTATGTAAGAAGTAAAGTTTTTTATCTTTTACTGTATTTTTAATATATTCTCCATCAAATGAAATATAATCAATAAGATTTAAAACTGATTCTTTAATGTTATTAGGGGTAGTAATATCTAAACATAGTCTAGTGTTAATTTCTTTTGTTTCACGAAGTAAAGAGAGATATTCATCATTATCTTGTGAAAATATTTCTAAATCATTTAGTGATAAAATAAAGCAATAATTAAAGTAATCTGGAATAGATGTTATTGAAGCGTTAAAGATTTTTAAAAACCATAATGGAGATGAAATAATAATTCTAGGTTTTTCATCTTTAGAGTATTTATTAATTGAGAAAAAACTATTAATTTTATTAATGATCATTGTTAAATAATTTTTTCCAATGGTTTTATTTTGAATAAAACTATTGATGTGTTCAGTTGTAAGTTGTGAATTATTAGATGGGGTAAAATTAAATTTATAATATTTTAATTTTCCTGTTCTAATACTATAAAATGGAGTCATTTGATATGTAAATTCATCTCTTTTTATTGCTTTTTCAATAAGAGAAATAATGTTTTGCTTTTTGGTACATGAGTAGTTACCCCCTTCATAGTAATAATGAATATCTGGGGTATATTTTTGATCATCTAGTAGATAATTTCTTAAAGTATATGTTTTTTCTAAACAATCTTTAAAATCAATATTTTGTCCTTTATTTTGATAAACACAGATATTGAAGGACATATTTTTATAGTCATTAATTTCAATAAAATGATGAATATCGTTTAAAATTTGTTTTAAGTATTCTTTACTATCGTTATTTTGATTTAAAATTAAAAGAATTATTTCATTATCTTTTGTTGTTTTAATTAAGTGGTTTTTATCACATCTTTTTAGTAATAATTCAACTAATTGTTGGTATTTAATTGATTCTAAGCAAATGTTTTTTTGTATTTTTTCATCTAAATAAAATAAAGAAATTAAACCAATATTTGTAATAGTATTTTTTCTTAGTTTATATAAATATCTTTCAACTTCATAATCGGCTTTAATTAAAAATGGAATTTTATTTTTATCGCCTAGTGTTATCTTATAATAATCAATATGTAAAGTGTTAGTTTCATAGTTATTTTTTTGGCAGATAAATATATCTTTAGTATAAATTTTATCTTTTTTATTATAATTAAGTAAATCTAATGTTTTTTCGCTTTTACTGTTTTTATTTGTGATTATAACCAACGATATTGTTGTTTTTTATTGTTATAATATTATTGATTTAAGAAAATATCTAGGGTAGTTGTTGTTGCGTTAATTAGTTTTTTTAATGAAAAAGAATATACTTTTTTTTCAATTAGATTAATTATTAGATGATTTAAGTTGTTTTTACTTTTTATTGATTGTTTTAATTCTTGTTCTTTGTTTCGTTTAATAATGAATAAAAAAATGATTACAATAATGAATATTATTATAACGAATATTAGTGTAAGAAAGTGAATGTAATTAAAGTTATTTTTAATTGTTTGGATAATGTTTTCAAATATATTTTTCATAAGAAAATTATAATATTAATTGTTTGGTTTTAAAAGTAATAAATAAAATGATATAATTTTTTTGATATTATGAATAAAATTTAGGAGTGATTATGATAAAAGCAATATTTTTTGATTTAGATGGAACATTATTACCAATGAATGAGAAAGAATTTGCAAAAATATATTTTTTAACTCTTTCAAATTATTTTAAAAATTTTGGTTATGATAGTAAATTATTAATGGAAACAATATATAAAGGAACAGAACTTATGTATTATAATCAAGGTCCTTTAAGTAATGAAAAAGTGTTTTTTAATTATTTTGAAAGTGTTTATGGTAAAGAAAAAATGAAAGATGTTCCTTATTTTAATGAATATTATTTGAATGATTTTTTAAAAACTAAAAGTGCTTGTCAAGATAATCATTTAGCAAAAGAAATTGTTAAATTTTGTAAAGATAATTTTTCTAAAGTAATATTATCTACGAATCCAATTTTTCCTATTATTGCAACAGAAAAAAGAATGGGATTTGTTAATTTAAAGTTAAGTGATTTTGATTATGTTACTAGTTATGAGAATTGTTGTAATTGTAAACCAAATCCACAGTATTTTATTGATTTAATGGAAAAATTTAATTTAAAAAATGATGAAGTAATTTTATTTGGAAATAATACTTATGAAGATGGTGAATGTGCTTTAAAAGCGGGAATTAGGTGTATTTTAGTTGGTGACTATATAATTAATCATCAAAAAGCAACACATAAATTTGAACATATTAGTATGGAAGAAGTGATTCCGTTTTTAAATAATCTTTTAAAGAACACATAATAAAATAGATATTATAGATAATATTAAAAAAAGAAGTTGAATTATTAGATAGAATATTTTTTTATCTAATTTTTTTAATGTAATAATAAATGTAGTTATTATAAATATAATATTAATTCCAATTAAAATAAATTCTATAGGTAGTAAAAAAAATAACGCTAGAGCTTCTGGAGAATTACTAAGTTTAATAGTACGAATTTGTATCGCTAAAATAAATAAAAATATTGTTAATACTGTTGATATTGCTAGAAAAGTAATAGATATTGTTTTAAATTTGTTTTTCATTAAATCTTCCTTCCTAATTTTATAGTATCAATTAGATTTGAAAATTTCAATATGCGTATTTTTAATGTATGAAAAAATAAAAATTATCAATAATATAATCGTGGAGGAAATATGAAAAATATTAAAACAACAAAAGAAGAATTAATTGGTACAGAAACTGAAAAGAATTTAATGGCGGCGTTTATTGGAGAATCTCAAGCAAGAAATAAATATTCTTATTTTGCAACTATTGCTAAAAATGAAGGTTATGAACAAATTGGAGCAATTTTTGAAGAAACTGCGAATAATGAAAAAGAACACGCTGAAATTTGGTTTAATATTTTAGGTGGAATTTTAGAAACGGAATTAAATCTTAAAAGCGCGATGAATGGTGAAGAATATGAGTTTACTTCAATGTATCCTGAATATGCTGAAGTTGCCGAAAAAGAAGGATTTAAGGATATTGCTCAAAAGTTTAGATTAGTAAGTGAAATTGAAGAAGAACATTTTAAGCGTTATAAGAAATTATTAGAAAATGTAGTAAATAATGAAGTGTTTACTAAAAAAACTGGGATATATGTTTGGAAATGTAGAAATTGTGGTAATCT
>CAZOAE010000094.1:0-3912 GCA_964577725.1 uncultured Erysipelotrichaceae bacterium
AAATTAAACAAATTGTTAAAGAGTATTATATAAAGAATTATATGTAAAATAATATACTATTAACTTATGATTTAACATCTAATAATACATAAATTATAATGTCTTTAAGTTATGACTTACTTGCAATATGCGTGAAATTCTTTCACATTAAGTATTGTTTCACCATCAACTTGAGCGCTTCTAGGGGAATCAAATTTAACAGTTATATCTGATCCTTCCATTATTTGAATATATTTTTTATGTTTAATATGTTCTCCTTTAAATATTCCAGGAAAAATCATTAATGTTTTTAATTTACTTGAGCCAAAAAACACCATAAAAGATAATTTATTTCCATTACGGTTTTGATTTGGAGTTGGAATCATTCCCCCACCATAACATCTGCCTTTCATAACTGGTGCGATCCAAACCTTTTTAAAATAATATTCTTTGCCATCAACAATAATTGTTGCATTTGTTGGTTTATAATGAAATAGTAATCCAGAAATTGCAATACTTGTATAATTTACTTTTTTATTTCCTTTTACACGAATTTCATCACCTTTTTCACAACAATATCCATCTATTCCGTAGCCAATACCATTAATAAATTTATAATGCTTTCCGTTAATATCACATTCTGGAATATGATGTAAATATTTATTAAGATGAACTAATCCTTCATTTTCTTCTTTTATATCATTATAAAAATCATTCCCAGTACCAGTTGGTAAATAATAGATTTCATTTTTAATATTATCTAAATCAATTTCATTTATAAAGCGATTAATCGTCCCATCTCCACCACATAAAAGAATATTATTAGAAGTATCAAAAGTATTTATCAATTCTTGATAATTATTTATCCCTAAAACATTTATAAATTCTAACTCTTGATCAGTGATAATACTTTTTACCTTGCTAATTATGCTTTCTTCTGTTTCATTGTTTGCTTTTGGATTAAATAAGACAAATGTTTTTTTCATAAATTTTACCCTCCTACATATGACTTAACTTCATTATTTTTATTTAATAAATTATTTTCTAAATCATTTTTTACTCTTTCACCAATATCTTTAGATGACATCAAATTTACTTCTTCTTTAGAAATAATATCAATAAATTCAGCGGTTATATTTGTTTTTCTAAAAATAGTATTTTTATAAATGTTTTCTGTTCCTTTTAAACATAAAACAACAATTGGAACTTCTGCTTTTTGAGCAATTTTAAACACTCCATTATGAAAAGGTAATAATATTTGATCTGTTTTGTTTCTTGTTCCTTCTGGGTAAACACCAATAGAAATTTCACCTTTTTTTAATAAATCACTCGCTTTTTCTATAGTTTTCAAAGCATTTCTAGGATTTTCTCTATCTATTGATAAAAAACAACATTTTCTAATAATTTTTCCAAAACAAGGGACTTTAAAATTTGATTCTTTAGATATATAAGCAATATTATATTTTCTTAAAATATACCAAGTAATAATTGGATCATAATTAGATTTATGATTACCTACAATGACAAAATTTGAATTAGATGGAATTTTTTCTAATCCTTTAACATCAATTTTTATTCTTAATATAAAAACAGCAAAAATAGACCACGCGTTTAAAATAAAACGATAAAATTTACTATTCTTATCGTATTCTTTATTCTTTACAAAAAAAGAACATATAAAAGAAAAGATGATACATAATAAGAACAATGACAAAATAGAAATGATAATTAATAAAAGGATTTCTAAAAAATTCACGCTTAATAACTCCTATATTTTGACAATTTTCGACACAAATTTCTTACTACTTTATTTTAAATGATAATAATTTTTTTTCAATTTTTATATTTAATTTCTTTTTTTACATAAAAAAAGAACTAATTAATTAATAAATAGTTAACCTTTTAAAGATATAAAAAATTGTATTGGTTTCAAATAAAAAATTACTTTAAATTTTAATATAAAAATATATTTTTGTTAATTCTCATTGATAGAAATTTCCAATATTGGTACAATTTATTTGTTAATAATATAATTTTTGTCATATATTGCTTTAATATGGTAAGCAGTTTCTACCCTAAACCATTAATTTAGGACTATGACGGTACATATTTTTTATAGTTTACCTATCTTTTTATGTTTCCGTCATTTGACGGATTTTTATTTTTAACAGAAAGGTGGTTCTATAATGAACGAAAAAAAATCTCTAAAAGAGAAAATAGATAATTTCTTTGGAATTAGTAAAAGTGGTTCTTCTTTCAAAATTGAAATTATCGCAGGTATTGCTACATTTTTAGCAATGGCTTACATTCTAATCGTCAACCCAAATCAAATTCTTTGGGATGGCACCACTGACATTAGGTGGTCATCAGTATTTATTGCTACTGCGATTGGAGCAATAATTGGAACATTGTTAATGGCTTTTCTAGCAAAAATGCCTTTAGCACAAGCATCTGGAATGGGATTAAATTCTATGGTTGGTTCTATTGTTGGAGGAGCAATGGGATTTGGTTTTTCTTTAGGTAATGCTTTACTATTAGTATTAATAAGTGGCATTATCTTTTTAATTGTTTCTATTGTTCCATGTGGAAGAAATAAAGAAACAAATAAAATAATTCCCCTAAGAGAAAAAATCTTTGATGGAATACCAGAATCAGTAAGAAAAGCAATTACCGTTGGTATTGGTCTATTTATTACTTATATTGGTTTACAAAACGCTAAAATAATTGTCGCAGATCAATATGTTATTTCATCATTTATTGACTTAACAAATCCAGATAATTGGGCAGTTGGTGGAATTGCTAGAACCGCAATTGTCGGTTTATTTTCTTTTATAATAATCGCAGTATTATCTCATTATAAAATAAAAGGTGCAGTTATTATTGGAATTTTTGCTTCCACAATTTTAGCATTACCACTTCAAGTTACTAGTTTTGATTATTTAATTGAAAAAGTTCCAGGTGTAACTTGGAAATTTTGGGAAAACTTTTCCACTTATTTTTCTTTAAATCCAAATGAAGGTGGAGTATTTTTCGCAGCCTTTACTGAAGGATTATCATTTCCAAAAGATTCATTTTCAACTTGTGTTATGTTAGTTATAACATTTTGTATGATTGATATGTTTGACACAATGGGAACAGTTGTTGGCTGTGCGACAAACGCTAATTTAATTGATGAAAATGGAAAACCATTAAATTACAATAAAATAATGTATTCTGATTCTATTGCAACTTGTACAGGTGCTATCGTAGGAACTTCAACTGTTACAACATTTGTTGAATCTGGCGCAGGTGTTGCTGTTGGTGGTAAAACTGGATTTACTGCATTAGTAACTGCAATTTTATTCCTTTTATCAATTTTCGTTTTACCTTTATTTGCTTTTATTCCAACTGCCGCTGCATCTGGAGCATTAATGTATGTTGGTGTATTAATGATGGGTAATGTTAAAAATATTGATTTTAAAGATATCACTAAAGCAGTTCCTTCATTTTTAACTATTATCATTATGCTACTCGCATATTCTATAACAAAAGGAATTGGTATTGGTATTATCTCTTATGTAATTATTACAACAATAGTTTATGTTATTGATATAATAAAATACGCTTTTTCTAAAGATAAAGAAAATATTACAAAACCTAAATATGATGTTTCAATTGTTGCAATAATTGTTTCAGCTCTATTCTTAGTTTATTTCTTAGTGCCAATTTATTAATTGTAATCGTATTGTTTTTTTAAACGTATAATTAAAAAGGAATTATTAACAATAAAAATGTTACGATAATTCCTTTTTTTGTGTTAATCATTATTCTCCTTTTAATTCAAATAATATATCTCTTAATTCTGCAGCCTTTTCAAAATCTAAATTTTTTGCCGCTTCTCTCATATCTTTTTCCACTTGCTTAATATATGAATCTTTTTCTTTTCTAGTCATT
>CAZOAE010000095.1:0-3898 GCA_964577725.1 uncultured Erysipelotrichaceae bacterium
ACTCTTGGAATTATATTACTATCTTTTTTAGTTATTATTTTGCTTGGGGCAATAATTTTATATTTACCAATTTCTCATAAAGAATCTCTATCTTTTATTGATTCACTATTTTTATCTTTTTCATCAGTCTGTATAACTGGTCTTTCTCCAATAAAAAATATTAGTGAAACATTAACAATTTTTGGAAAAATAATTTTAGCAATTCTAATCGAAATAGGGGGATTAGGAATTGTTACATTTGTAATGTTTTTAGCTATTTTATTTGGTTTTAAAATAACTATTAATCAAAGAGCATTATTAAAAGAAGCATTAAATCAAAATGCACTCGGTGGAATTGTTGTCATAATTAAAAAAATTGTTTTAACTACTTTAATCATTCAATTATTTGGCTTTATTTTAAACTTTATTTCATTTTATTTTATTGAACATATACCTTTTTTTGATTCTATTGGTTATAGTTTATTTCATTCAATATCTTCCTTTAATAACTGTGGATTTGATATTTTAGGTTCAAATTCCTTAATAAATTATTCTAATAATATATTATTAAACATTTCTACTTGTTTAATGATTTTCTGTGGGGGAATTGGATTTATCGTAATATTTGATATTATTCAAAAAAGAAGATTTAAAAAATTATCACTTCATTCAAAAATAATTCTTTCAATGACTTTATTTTTATTAATAACATCAACATTATTATTCAAATTGTTAAATAATAATTTAACTTGGTTACAAGCAATATTTTTATCATTTAATAGTCGAACTGGTGGTTTCTGTACCTTTGATATAACAACATTATCACAAGCATCAATATTTCTTTTAATGATATTAATGTTTATTGGCGCTGGTCCAATGTCAACAGGAGGAGGAATTAAAGTATCAACATTCTTTACTATTATCTTTTCTTTATTTTCTTTTGCTCGTGGTAATGATACTGATATTAATATTTTTAAAAGAAAAATTCCTTCATCACAAATAACTAAATCATTTGTTTTATTTAATATTTCGATTATTTTTATTACTTTAATAACATTTTTATTATTAATAATAGAAAATAATAATTTTAAATTTCATCAATTATTATTTGAAGTATTTTCAGCCTTTTCAACAACTGGGTTTAGTTTAAATATCACCCCAGTTTTATCAAATATATCAAAAATATTATTATGTTTAACAATGTATTTTGGTCGTTTAGGTCCAATTACTATAATTTCATTATTTCATAATAATGAAGCAAAAATAAGTATTGATACAATTAAATATGTCGAAGAAGAAATAATTATTGGATAAAGGAGAATCATATGAAAAAAAGTTTTGCAATTATCGGTTTAGGAAGATTTGGATTAACATTAATTGAAGAATTATCAAAATATACCGACAACATTATTGGAATTGATATTAATGAAGACGCAGTTAAAAACGCTGCCACTATTATTGAACAAGCATTTCAAGCAAATTCAACATCAACTATCGCAATGAAAAATTTAGGTGTTCATAATGTTGATCACGCTGTTATTGCCTTTGGTGAAAATTTTGAAGGAACGATTATGACATACGCAACATTAAAAGATTTAGGAGTTGAACATATTACAGTTAGATGTGACAAAGATTCATATATTCCTATTCTTGAAAAACTAGGAGTTGATGATATTATATCTCCTACTAAAATCGCAGGAAAAAGACTTGCTACATTATTATGTTCACCAAACTTTGTTGATTATTTTCAATTAGCAAATGATTATTGTGTTGTTGAATTACCAGTTCCAAATACATTTAAACCAATTAAAATATCACAATTAGATGCAAGAAATAAATTTGATGTAAACTTACTTTTAATTAAAAGAAATAATATTTCAATATCTCCAAAAGCAAATGATGAATTATGTCCTAATGATGAAGTATTTGTCTTTGGTAAAAATAAAAAAATCATTCTTTTAAATGATTTTTTAAAGAAAAATTAACTTTCTAAATTATTATCTATATCTAAAACTCTAATCATAAATGATGTTGAATAATCAATACAAACAACATCATTTTTTTTCGCTTTAAATAAAGATTTATATTTACTTAAAGGTAATTTATGATAATTCAAATCAGCATTACTATCAATAACAATTCTTCCATACATTACTTCATTATTTGATGTATCCATATATGTAATCTTACTACCTAATGCAACAATATTACGATCATTAACAATTTTATATAAATTAATAATAGATAAAATTTCTTTTATTCTTTCAACGACTTCTTCAGTTGATTGTTGCTCTAAATAATATTTCAAACAATTATATAAATAAACTTGATATTCAGCCGTAATTAATAATTTTTCTTGTTCTTCTTTACTTAAACTATTACGATACTTAATTTGACCTAATCTATAATCTAATTGGGGATAAATAACATTAAAAAACTCATAAAATAATCCCTTATCAGCATAATGAGATGCTTGAATCATTACTATTTTTTTATCAATCCAATCAATAACTGGTTTTAAATTATTTTCTTTAATAAATTCATTTGAAAAAATAGAAATTAATCCATTAATTTTACTAACAAAAGTAACACCTAAATATAAATTATCATTAGATAAATCAATTTTATCATTTAACATTACTTTTTCTTTTATTTGTTTTAATTCATTCATTACATTTTCGTAATAATTTAATATTTTATTTGCTTCCATATATTCAATTTATCATATTTATTAAAAACAAACTATATTGAAATGATACTTTTTTTAAAATATACTATAAATATGAATATACTATTAACCTTAAATAAAAATTATTTACCTTATTTAATTTCTCTTGTTCGTTCAATAAATGATTATAACGATAATTCTATTGATTTTTATATTTTTTCTAATGACATAACAATTAACGACATTAATAAATATCAACATTATTTATCTAGTCAAAATCAATTTCATATTATTAACATTGATGAAAAATCTTTAGAAAAAGCACCAACATCAAAAAGATACCCTTTAAATATGTATCATAGAATTTTCGCTGCAAAATACTTACCACATAATATTGATAAAATTCTATATTTAGATCCAGATATTATTGTAAAAGGAAATTTATCATCATTATACAATATTGACTTAGAAGATAATTATTTTGCTGCAGCGACAAATATTGATAAATTTTTAGAAAGATTTAATCAAATAAAAAATGGAACAACTAAAAATGCAAAATATATAAATACTGGTGTATTATTAATGAATATAAAAAAATTAAGAAAAGAACAAAATGAAAATGATGTTTATGATTTTATTAATAAGAAAAAAAATTTATTAATGTTACCAGATCAAGATGTAATTCACGCTTTATATGGAGAAAAAATAATAATTATTGATAGATATAAATATAATCTAAGTGATAGAGCCATTACACAATATAATTTACTTAAAACAAAAAAAGATAAAATAACTTTAGAATGGGTAGAAAAAAATACTATTATTATTCATTATTTAGGAAAAAATAAACCTTGGAAAAATGATTATCACGGAATTTTAAAGCGTTTTTACACTAAATACGCAGTTGGAGAAAATAATGATTAATAAAAATTTATCTACTTCATATATAACTTCTATTGATAAAGAAAAACCTTTAGATGAATATCCTAGACCATCATTTATTAGAGATAGTTATTTATCACTAAATGGTAAATGGGATTATTGTCTTTCTTTTAATAAAAACGATAGAAATTATCAAGGAAAAATTATTGTTCCTTATTGTATTGAATCATTAAATTCTGGAGTTCAAAAAGAATTAAAAAAAGATCAATACATTATTTATCGTCGTTTATTTAATCTAGGAAAAAGTTTTATTAAAGATAAAGTAATTTTAAATATTTTAGGTATTGATCAAGAATATGAAATACTTAT
>CAZOAE010000096.1:0-3889 GCA_964577725.1 uncultured Erysipelotrichaceae bacterium
ACCATCTTTAACTTCCATAACTGGATTTTCTGGATTAACAATTGTTGGTTCTTCTTCTAAAATTTCAGCAATACGCCTAATTGATTCAAGTGACATTGTAAGCATTACAATAATCATAGAAATCATCATTAAAGACATCAATACTTGAACTCCATAAGTTAATAATGAAGATAATTGAGAAACCGATAACTCTCCCCAAATAATAACATCTTCAATTGGATCATAACTCGCTGTACGAAGAATTAAAATAGATCCAAATACACAAAGAAGCATATTTGATAAATGCATTGAAAAATTCATAATTGGATTATTAAACGCTAAAATCTTTTCGGCTTTAATAAAATCTTTAGTCATACTATCACTAGCTTTATTAAATTTTTCTTGTTCATAATCTTCTCTAACAAAAGATTTAACAACTCTTATTCCAGAAATATTCTCTTTAACTGATTCATTCAATGCATCATAACGCTTAAATACTTTCCTAAATATTGGCATTGCTAAACGAATAATAATTAATAAACCAAAAATAACAAATGGAATTATACCAATAAAAATCCACGCCATATTACCACCAGTAATAAAAGCCATAATAATAGAAAAAATAAGCATTAAAGGCGCTCTTATGACTATTCTTATACACATTTGAAATGATTGTTGAGCATTATTAACATCTGTGGTCATTCTAGTTACTAAAGATGAAGTTGAAAATTTATCAATATTTTCAAAAGAAAATGATTGTGTTTTTTCATATAAATCATTTCTTAAATTTTTAGCAAGCCCATTTGATGCAATAGAAGCTGTTTTTCCACCCATAATTCCTGATAATAATGAAATTGTAGCCATTAAAATTAAAGCAATAATATATGGAACTAACTCTCCAAAATTACTAGATGTCGTAACTTCAATTTTATTTACAAATTCCGACATTGTATAAGGTAATAAGCATTCCATTAATACTTCAATAACCATAAATAATGGAGTAATCAAAGCATATTTTTTATATTCACGAGTGCTTTTCAAAACAAGTTTAATTTGATTAAACATACTTTTCCCTCCTAATCTTGTTAATTCTAAAAATAAAATATTAACTAAATTTAAACATTATTTCTTTTTACTTTTTTTAGGTTTAGTAAATATTCCATAAAATATTAAAAATAAACCAATACATAATAAAAATACACTAAAAACCCAAACTATAACTTCATCAGTAAATAATGGTTTTAACATCATCCACATTCCTATTGTCACAAAAACTATTGCAATACATAACCACCATAAAGGATATTTATCCTTATTATCTTTTTCAGTATTTAAACGGAAGAAATACGCTCTAAAGATTTCAACTACACCCCTAATATATAACGCTAACCCAACAACAGCACAAGCATTATTTACTGGAATAATTTTTAGTGAAGGAATCCATTGACCTAATATTAAAAATAAATCAACTAACATTAATAAAGAAAATTCAATAATAGTTAATAAATTTATAGTTTTATTATGTGTTTTGCCAATCTTTTTTATAACAAAACCAAAAATATACATACTTAAAAATGCCGCAACAATTAAATTAACAACAATTAATCCCCAATTACTCCAAAATACATCAACATTTTTCCATATAGGCATTAAAAATATTGCTAATACTACTAGCAAAATACCAATAATAATATCTAACCAAAATAATTTATTTTTTTTCTTTTCAGCCATAATTTTTATCTCCTAATTAAACTTTATCATAAAATCTAAATTATAATAAATATTTTATATTATTCATTAATAGTTTCTTTTTCTTCTTTACTCAACAATTTTTCTTTTAATTGTTCAGATTCGTTTCTAATTTTATTAATAACCTTTACAACTATAAATAAAGTTAAAGCAATTAATAAGAAATTAATAATCGCAGTAATTAAACTAGATATTTCTAAAACTGTTGCTTCTTTAATCACAACATTAGTTTCTGGATCAATAACTTGTGGAATTAAAATAATATCTAATCCAGTAAATGCTTCTGTATCACTACCACAAAATAAAAAAATCACAAAATTAATTAATGGTGTTAGTACTGATTTAACTAATGTATTAACAATTGTTGTAAATGCTCCACCAACAATAACACCAACAGCCATATCAACAATATTACCTTTTGATATAAACTCTTTAAATTCTTTTAAAAAACCTTTCTTTTCAGCCATAACTCCTCCTAAAAATTATTTTTTTCTATCATTTCAATAAAATATCTATGAACTCTCAAATCATCAGTTAATTCTGGGTGAAATGATGTCACCAATTGATTATTTTGTCTTGCTGCGACTATATTATTACCTACAACCGATAATATTTCAACATCACGACCAACACTTTTAATAAGTGGCGCTCTTATAAAAACCATTTCTACATCTTCAATATCACTAAATTTATCTTTTGTCATAAAACTACTTAATTGTCTACCATACGCATTTCTTTGAACATTAATATCCATTGTTGCTAAATGAGTTTCATTATTTTCAATATTTTTTGCTAATAATATCATTCCAGCACAAGTTCCATAAACTGGTAATCCATTTTCAATTTTTTCTTTAATAATAGGAAAAATATCTAACTCTTTTAATAATTTTCCAATTGTTGTTGATTCGCCACCAGGAATAATTAAACCATCAAAAGGTTTTAACGCATCTATTTTTGTTCTAATTTCAAAACATTCAACATTTAATTTTTTTAAAACATTAATATGTTCAATAAACGCTCCTTGTAACGCTAAAACACCAACTACCATTATTTTCCCCTTTCAGCCATTAATAATTGAATCTCATTTTCATTAATTCCAACCATTGCTTCACCTAATCCTTCACTTAATTCAGCAAGAATTTTTGGATTATTATAATTAGTTACCGCTTTAACAATGGCTGCCGCTCTTTTTTCTGGATTTCCAGATTTAAAAATACCAGAACCAACGAAAACACCTTCTGCACCTAGTTGCATCATAAGTGCAGCATCTGCTGGTGTAGCAATTCCACCCGCTGCAAAATTCACAACTGGTAATTTTTTATTATCGTGAACATATTTAACTAAATCAAAAGGAACTCTCATTTTTTTACTTATCTCAATTAATTCTTTTTCATTCATATTAGTTAATTCTTCTATTTCTTTATTAATAGATTTCATATGTCTAACTGCTTGAATAATATCGCCAGTTCCAGGTTCACCTTTACTTCTAATCATAGAAGCACCTTCATTAATTCTTCTTAATGCTTCACCTAAATCTCTTGCGCCACAAACAAAAGGAGCGTTAAAATCCTTTTTACTAATATGATCAACATCATCTGCTGGAGATAAAACTTCACTTTCATCAATATAATCTATTTCTAACGCTTCTAAAATTTGTGCTTCAACAAAATGACCAATTCTACATTTAGCCATAACTGGAATACTAACAACGCTTTGAATTGATTTAATTAATTTAGGATCAGACATTCTACTAACCCCACCAGCCGCTCTTATATCTGCTGGAATTCTCTCTAAAGCCATTACTGCACAAGCACCTGCTTTTTCAGCAATAATTGCTTGCTCTGGAGTAGTAACATCCATAATAACTCCACCTTTTAACATTTGTGCTAAATTTTTATTTAATATAAATCTTTTATTTTCCATAATCATCTCTCCATAATTTATGTACTATCACTTAATATAATAAAACAAAGAATTTTATTTTAATATTTTATTTTATAATAAAATAAAAAAATCCAGACATACATCCAGATTTCTATATTTGCAAATGGTGGCCCAAGCAGGAATTGAACCAGCGACACGAGGATTTTCAGTCCTCTGCTCTACCTACTGAGCTATCGGGCCACAAATGGCGGACCAGACGGGAATCGAACCCGCGATC
>CAZOAE010000097.1:0-3880 GCA_964577725.1 uncultured Erysipelotrichaceae bacterium
TGAGTGTTATAATGTCACATTTAATTAATATTCCATATTTAGTTTTATCTCAATCATTTGCTTGTTTAACAAGTGGAATCACAACATTTGTAACAGAAGAAAGAGAAGATGGAATTGCACAATTTAGATGTTTACAATATGGAGAATTATCTCATTTAGTATTAGATCATCAAGAACCTAGTTTTCATGGTAGATTCTGTGAAATATATGATTGTGATGAAAGACATTAATGTCCTCGTAACTCAGTTGGATTAGAGTATCAGCCCCCGAAGTTGAATGTCGTGCGTTCGAGTCGCACCGAGGACACCAAAAAGGAGAATAATATGAATGATATTATAAAAAATATTATTAGTAGAAGAAGTGTAAAAAAATATAAAGATACAATGGTTGAGCAAGAATTAATTGATTCTATTGTTGAAGCAGGAACATACGCGCCAAGTGGATTAAATAAACAATCACCAATTATTTTAGAGATTACAAATAAAGATATTAGAAATCGCTTGTCTAAAATAAATGCTAAAATTGCTAATATGCCAGATGGTTTTGATCCTTTTTATAACGCTCCAGTTGTTTTAATAGTTTTAGCAAACAAAGATATTCCAACTTATATTTATGATGGAAGCGTTGTAATGGAAAATATGATGCTAGCCGCTCATTCATTAGGACTAGGAAGTTGTTGGATTCATAGAGCAAAAGAAACATTTGAAACAGAAGAAGGAAAACAACTTTTACTTGATTTAGGTATAAAAGGAAATTATGAAGGTATCGCTAATTGTATTATAGGTTATTCCGATACAAATAGCATTATTAAACCAAGAAAAGAAAACTATGTTTATAAAATTCAATAAAATGCTTTTATTAATTGAAATTTTTTAGTTTTTCTTTATACTTATTTTGTAGGTAGAAATTTTTGCGGCCTTGGCGGAACTGGTAGACGCGTACGTTTGAGGGGCGTATGATTAATTTCGTGTGAGTTCAAGTCTCATAGGCCGCACCAAAATATTTATTATCGCCTATTCATAGGCGTTTTTTATTATTAATAGTTATTTATAAATAGTTAAAAAATATTAAATTGATTTTTATATTTTGATAGCAAAATACTTTTTTTATGCTATAGTAATAAATGTAGTGAACAATCAATAAAGAAGTATGAACGAAAATTATTAAGCAACTTAAGAAAGGAGATTATTGCTATGAATAATAATTATGAAGTAGTAAAATTTGTTGATAACGAACTTGAATTAGATGTTAGAACCGATAAGGAAAATGAAACTGTTTGGCTTAAAGCTGAAGAAATGGCAAAGTTATTTGATGTAAAAAGATCAGCAATTGTCAAACATATTTCAAACATAATAAGCGATAAAGAACTAGATGTTTCAACCTGTTCCATTTTGGAACAAGTTCAAACTGAAGGTAATCGTAAAGTTTCTCGTAAAATTAAAATTTATAATCTCGATATGATTATTTCTGTTGGGTATCGTGTTAAATCTCAAAGGGGGATTATTTTTAGGCGTTGGGCAAATAAAGTACTAAAAAATTACTTAATCGAAGGTTATGCCATTAATAACAAAAGAATGCTCGCATTAAATAAAACTATTGAAATCCAAAATAAAATGTTATCAAATACATTAGATCTTGAAACTAGTGAATTAAAAAATATTATTGATTTATATACTAATGCTTTAACACTCCTTGATAATTATGATCATCAATGTGTAACTAAACCAAATGGTAATAAAACTCAATATATTTTAACTTATGCTGAATGTAGAAATTTTATTGATAATATGAGATTTACTAATGACTCTAATGTTTTTGGTGTGGAAAAAATAAAAGGTCAACTAGAAGGTATATTATCAAGTATAAATCAAACTGCATTTGGTGAAGAAATATATAAATCATTAGAAGAAAAAGCCGCTAACTTATTATATTTTGTTATAAAAGATCACCCTTTTGTTGATGGTTGTAAGCGTATCGCTGCAGGATTATTTTTGCTATTTTTAAGTAAAAATGCAATATTAAGCCAAAATAAATTAACTATTTCTAATGGTGCATTAACCGCATTAACATTACTTGTTGCAGAATCAAAGCCAGAAGAAAAAGAAATTATGATTAATATAATTATGACTATCTTATTCAAAAAGATGTAAGAAGCAATTTGTTATTAAAATAGTTGTTGTCAATTTTTTTAATTATTTAATTAATTTTCGACATTCAAATTCATCAAAACTCAACTGTTTTAATAATTCTTCAACACTATTAAACTTTTTTTCATCTCTAATATATTTAATCAATTCAACTTTAATATTTTTTTCATAAATATTTTCATTAAAATCAAAAATATATACTTCTAACAAAGGTTTATTTAATTTATTAATCGTAGGGTGATAACCAATATTACTCATACCAAAATAATTTTTATTATCAATAATAATTCTACATAAATAAACACCATTTTTAGGTACAACATAATCATTTAATTCAATATTTGCTGTAGGATATCCAATTTTATTACCTAAACAAAAACCTTTTTTAACTTTGTTAGATATTGAATAATGATAACCTAACAATAAATTTGCGTTTTCTATTTTTCCATTTTCAATTTCTTTTATAATACTTGAAGTACTCACTTTTTTATTATTAAATAAAAAATCATCAACAACAATAACATTATAATTAGATGAATATAACTTTAAAAATTCAACATTACCTACTGCATTTTTTCCGAAAGTAAAATCTTTTCCAACAACTAACTCTTTAACATTTAATTTTAAAATTATTCTTTCAATAAACTCTTTCGGTTCTAATTCTTTAACTTTAAAATCAAAATCTAAGATAAATAAATAATCTAATCCTAACTTATCAAGTATCATTTCTTTATCTAATAAAGATGTTAATTTATTTTTATTTTTCAAATTAACATCATTAAACTGAAATGTTAATAAAGCACTTTTATATTGAGAATTTAATGCTCTTTGAATTAATTTTTTATGACCTAAATGCAAACCATCAAAATAACCTAAGCATAAACTTATATCATCATTAATATTTAAGATATTATCTAAACTAATTCTTATTGTTTGCATCAAATAAACCCCTTTTTGTATGATAAAAGCCATCTTCGTTTATTTCATAAATTGCTAATGCTTCATTTTCCTTATTTATAAGTAAAATAATATCTTCTCCTTTAAGTGGAAGTCTTACTCCATTTCTAATTAAAATTTCTGTTTTTTCATCAACAATTTGAGTATCCATATATGATAATAAACTTGTTATAGAAACATTATCAATCTCAGTAACATCATTAACATTTTTTGAAATAGAAAGATCAAATTTACCAATTCTAGTTCTTTTTAAACTCACTAAATGACCTATATTATTTAACTTTTTAGCAATATCATAAGCAAGTGTTCTAACATATGTTCCTTTAGAAACATTTACTTCAAAAGTCAAATATGGTTTTTGATAAGAAATTAACTTAATTGAATATATTTCAATTTCTCTTTCTTTTCTTTCAATAGTTATTCCTTCTCTAGCCAATAAATAAAGTGGTATACCATCTTTTTTTAAAGCTGAATACATTGGGGGAATTTGTTTACTTTTACCAATAAAAGAATTTAAAACATTATTAATTTCTTCAATCGTATAATCTTGTACTTCTTGAGTCGATATAATTTTTCCAGTTTTATCTAATGTATCAGTTTCTACTCCTAACTTTAAAGTAGCAATATATGATTTATCATAATTTTCTAAAAAAGGAATTATTTTTGTTGCTTGTCCTAAACAAACAATCATTAACCCTTCAGCAAAAGGATCAAGAGTTCCAGAATGTCCAACCTTTTTTGTTGAAAATTTTTTTCTTAATCTTGCACATATATCA
>CAZOAE010000098.1:0-3726 GCA_964577725.1 uncultured Erysipelotrichaceae bacterium
AAGAATTAGGACATGTTGAAATGATATGTATGTTAGTTAATCAGTTGACAAAAGGTTGTTCTTTAAAAGAGCTTGAAGAAGCAGGATTAGGATGTAATTACGCTACACACGGTAAAGGAATATTTCCTAGCGATTGTAATGGACAAGATTTTTCAACAGCGGGAATAGGGGCTACTGGAGATTTTATTGCAGATTTAAGTGAAGATATGGCTGCTGAAGAAAAAGCAAGAGCAACATATGAACATCTTATTGATTTAAGTGATGATGAAGAAGTAACTAATGTTTTACTTTATTTAAGGCAAAGAGAGATTGTTCATTATAATAGATTTAAAAATTTATTAGATATATATAAGAAAGAATATAAGAAATAAATCTATTTCAAGAAAGACTGTTAAATATAAAAGAGTAATTATGAAAAATAACAGTCTTTTTAATTTTTTATGTCGAAAAAATAGTATTTTAGACTTTATTTTATCTTAAATTTCAAATAAAATAAATATAGTTAGTGATAGGAGATATTAGAGATATGTGTTTTTTCAAAAATAAAAAAAGTAAAGAAAGAAAAGAAGCAGAAAGAATTGCGGCGTTATTAGAAAAAAGAAAGCTAGAAGGAAAAAATATAATTAATGAAGAAAAAGTTACTGAAGAAATTGAAAAGACAGAAGTAATAAAAGAAGAAGAAATTGAAAATAAGGAGTCAACAGAAGTGAAAAAAGAAACTACAAAGAAAGAAAAGAAAACAACATCAACTAAAAAAGAAGTAAAGCCTACTCCAAAAAAAGAAGTGACTAAGAAAGAAGAAAAAAAGGTTACTGAAGAAAAAATTGTTGAAGAATCAAAAGTTGAAGAAAAAACAACAAAAAAGACACCAGTAAATAAAAACTATCATGTTTCTAAAAGAGCGGAAGATGGTAAATGGCAAGTAAAATTTGCTAATGGTCAAAAAGCAATTAAATTATTTAATACTCAATTAGAAGCAATTGAATACGCTAAAGCACTTGCTGAATCTCAAGATGGATCTATTACAATTCATAAAGTTGATGGAAAGATTCGTAAACAAGATTATTCAAAGAAATAATAAAATATAGATCACTATAAAAGGTGGTCTTTTTATGTTATACTAATTTTAATTATTAAATAAAGGAATTGATATGAATAAAAATAGAGAATTAATGAATAGAATTAAAAAATATCAAAATATTTGTATATTTGGTCATGTTTCTCCAGATGGAGATTGTTATGGCGCTCAAACGGCAATGAAGCAATTTTTAAAAAGAACATTTAAAGATAAAAATGTTTATATTTTAGGTACTGGCTTTTCAAAAGCAATTCCTTTTTTTGGGGAAATGGATCAAGTTAGTGATGAAATTGTTAAATCTTCTCTTGCTGTAGTATTAGATGTTTCGGATTTATTTAGAATTGAAGATCAAAGAGTAACTCTTTGTAAAGAAATTGTTAAAATAGATCATCATATTAATAGTGATCAACAAGATTATGCTACTGTTAATATTTCAAATACAAAAGCGTGTTCAGCGTGCCAAATGGTAGGGGAATTTATTTTAGAAAATGGTTATTTATTAGATAAAGAAATTGCCGAAAGAATTTTTATGGGAATGGTAACTGATACTGGAAGATTTCAATATTTATCATCTAGTAAAAACACTTTTTATTTGTTAAATAAAATAATGGAAACTAATATTGATTTTCAAAAAATATATGATTTTTTATATGAAAGTGATGAAATTTCTATTAGAGCAAAAGGATATATTTCATCTAATTTTAAAACATACAAAAATATTGCTTATATTATTTTAACAAAAGAAGAATTGAACAATCTTAACATAGATTATAATTATGCTTCAACAATGGTTAATTGTTTATCAATGATGAAAGAATATCCTATTTGGGCAACATTTTGTGAATCTAATGAAGGATTAATTAGAGTTGAATTAAGAGCGAAAAATTATAACGTTCAACAAGTCGCAGTAAAATTTGGTGGTGGTGGACATTTATGTGCATCTGGCTGTCGATTAAATAAATTAGAAGATTGTCAAAAAGTTATAGACGAATTATCAATTATTGAAAAGGAGAAATAAAAAATGTACGAACAAGAATTAGAAGTAATGATACAAGCGGGACTTCTTGCTAAAAATGCCATAATGGAAATTTATAATAATGGATTTTCTATTGAAATTAAAAATGATAAATCACCAGTAACTGAAGCAGATAAAAAAGCAGATAAAATTATATCTACATATTTAAGTGAAAGATTCCCTAATTATAGTTTGTTAACTGAAGAATCAATTGATAATTTAGATAGATTAAATAATGATTATTGTTTTATTGTTGATCCAGTTGATGGAACAAAAGATTTCTGTGCTAAAAATGGTGAATTTGCGACAAATATTGCTTTAGTTTATAAACAAGAAGTAGTTGTTGGTGTTATTATTATTCCTTCAAGTGGAGATGTTTATTTTGCAATTAAAAATCAAGGTGCATATCATTTAGATACTAATGGAAATAAAACTAAATTATCGGTAAATGATAAAATTGATAACTTAATTTTATTAACATCTAGGTTTCACTCAACAGATTTTGAAAAAAACTTACCTTTATATGATAAAAGAATAAAATATGTTAAATGTTTTGGCTCATCAATTAAAGCGTGTAAAATTGCTTCTGGAGAAGCAGAAATTCATTATCGTCGTGGGGAAGGGACAAAAGAATGGGATATTGCTCCATTAGATTTACTTATAACTGAAGCTGGTGGTTATTTTATTAAACCAGATGGAAGTAAATATTTATATAATAAAAAAGATGTTTATAATCATGATGGATATATTATTACAAATAAATTAGAAAATATATATAAAGAATTATTAAGAAAAATAATTCATATAATGGAGATGTGAAAATACGCATCTCTTTTTTGTTTAGAGTGGTTTCAACATCAATTATTACTTTGATTACCACGACTTCATTATTTGCTACTTTTGGAAATAGATTAAAAAATCATTATTTATCTATTGCTTGTTTACAAACTGAAAAAGTAAATTCGTTAGTAAGTTTAAATTCGGTTTCTTCCCTATTAAAAGAAAGATATTCTCAAGTACAATTTATATCTAATAATGAAGATGTTGTTTTTAATACTAGTGAATTAAATTATTTTTTAAAAGAATCAGTTAATTTAGTTTATCAAGAAATTAAATGTGTTGAAAATGGAACAAGTGAAATCTTTGTTAGTGAATATGGAAAAGGAATAATTTATGAAATACCTTTTTCTTTATTCGCTGATAATGTTTTATATTCATCTATTGGACCTAAAATTCCAGTTAAATTTTCTATTGTTGGAGATGTTAAAGGAAGCATTAATTATGATATAGAAGAATTTGGAATTAATAATGCATTAATAAACATTAATTTATTAATTGAAATGTCATCAAGAGTTATAGTTCCTTTGACAAGTGATATTATTAAAACTTCTACTTCTATTCCAATATTTTCTAAATTATTTACTGGAGAAATTCCTAATTTATGGTATTCAAAAATTGATGGTGTTAATGAATATTATTCAACGGAGATAAAAATATGAGAGCGTTTATTTATGATAAATATGGTTATTATCCAAATGATGAATATTCGACATCTTTTGAATATCAAGGTTGGTATTTCAAATTAGAAATATCAGAAAAAAATGATATGGAAATACATAATTTAAGATTATTA
>CAZOAE010000099.1:0-3724 GCA_964577725.1 uncultured Erysipelotrichaceae bacterium
TAAATCAGCAAGATTCTTTTTATTATCGAAAGGAATTAAAACTTTTTTAATACCAGAACGATACGCTGCAAGAGATTTTTCTTTTAAACCACCGATTGGTAAAGCCATACCCCTTAAAGTAACTTCACCAGTCATGGCAACATCAGAACGAACTTTTCTTTTTGTTAATGATGAAATAATTGCAACAGTTAAAGCAATACCAGCAGAAGGTCCATCTTTTGGTACAGCGCCTTCTGGTACATGAATATGAATATCAATTTTTGTAAATAATTCTGGATCTATATTAAATGATTTTGCATTTGCTTTAACATAATCTAATGCGATTGAAGCAGATTCTTTCATAACATTACCTAAATTACCAGTTAATACTAATCCGCCTTTACCTTCAAAGTAATTAACTTCAATTGGTAATATATCACCACCAAATTGAGTATACGCTAAACCAGTAACAACTCCTATTTGATCTTTTTTCTCTTTTGAAGAAACATCAAATATTTCTGTTCCAAGATATTGTTTAACTTTATCAACATTAATATTAATAACATCATTAGAATGATTTTTTAATTTTTCAACAAGTGCTTTTCTAACAATTGTTCCTATTTTTCTTTCTAATTCACGAACACCAGCTTCTTTTGTATAATAATCCATTATGTAATATAATGAATCATCATCAAAACTTATTTGATCAATCATTAATCCATTTTGTTTACATTGTTTTGGAATTAAATGATTAATTGCAATATGATACTTTTCTTCATTAGTGTAAGTGTTTAATTCAATTAATTCTAATCTGTCTCTTAATGCTGGTGGAATATTTTCTAAATAATTCGCAGTTGCAATAAATAATACTTTTGATAAATCATATGATTCTTCAATATAATTATCTTGGAAAAAACTATTTTGTTCTGGATCTAAAACTTCAAGTAATGCAGATGCTGGATCTCCATGATTATTAGATGTAACTTTATCAATTTCATCAAGTAAGAAAACTGGATTAATAACACCCGCAGTTTTCATACCTTTAATTATTTTTCCAGGCATTGATGCAACATATGTTCTTCTATGTCCACGAATTTCTGCTTCATCACTTGTACCACCTAAGGAAGCCTTAACAAATTTTCTATTTAACGCTCTTGCTACTGATTTTGCAAGTGAAGTTTTACCAGTTCCAGGTGGACCATATAAACAAATAATCGGTGCTTTTAATGAATTTGTTACAGTTTTAACTGCAAGATATTCTAAAATTCTTTCTTTTACCTTTTTTAAACCATAATGATCTTCATCTAATATTTTTTCAGCGTGAGAAATATCATTATCATCAATTGATTCTTCAAACCAAGGAATTGACATCATTATATCAATATATGATTTACACATAGATGATTCAACAGATGCAGAAGGTAATTGTTGATAATGCTTAATTTCTGCTTTTATCTTCTTTTTTATATTTTCTGGATAAGGATTGGAATCAAGTTTTTCTAAATATTTTTCAATTCCTTCTAAATCATCATCTTCATCATCATTAAGTTCATCTTGAATTGCTTTTAATTTTTCACGCAAAATATATTCTTTTTGTACTTGTTCACTTTTTTCACGAACTTTTTGATTAATTTCAAGTTCAACTTTTTCTTCAAGAATATTTTTTACAATGTTATCGTTAATAAATAATAAACGATCATAACAAGATGAAAGTTCAAGTAAATTTTGTTTTACTGAATAAGAATTATCTAAATAATTACAAAGAACATCAGTTAATATTTCATTTGTTAAATTTTGTTCAAGTTTAAAAATAATTGGTCTAGGCAAAGGAAAATTATTTTTTTTATCAGTAATTGTACTTAATAATTCTTTTGCTAGATTATTAGTTTTTTCATCTTCAGTATCTATTAAAGGATATAAAACATATTCACATTCATATGATGGGTGAGAATTATATGTATCTTCAATTAATTTCAAAATCTTTACTCGTTTAATTCCCGTTACTCTCATTCTATAAATACCATTAATATCTTTAATAGTATCAATATTACATAAACAACCTACATAATAAATATCATCAGTGGTTGGCTCATTTATAGAGATATCTTTTTGACAAGTGATTATAATTTTTGATGCAAATTGATCAATAGATTTTTGCATTGCTGAAACAGAAAATAAGCGCCCAACATCAATTGTTGGAGATGTATTAGGAAAAACTACTATACCCCTTGTAATGATAATAGGCAATTTTTCATTTGTTATAATTTCATCTACCATTTTTTCTCCTTCCAACGAGAAAACTTTAAATTTACTCGTTATTTTCTACAATAAATTTATGGAATAATTCATTTTTCAAATTATTTAATAATTGATTTCTATTTGGTTCAAGTGCTTTTCTTACATCTTCAATTTTCATATTGTACATTTTTGCTAATTCTTCATATTTTTCATTTAATACCTTAGAATCAACAATTAACTTTTCAATATTACAAATTTCTTCAATAACAAGCATTCCTTTAATATTATGTGCTGCTTCTTCTTTCTTATTAGAACGGAATGTTTCAGCATCAATATTATTTACTTTTAAATAATCTTCAAATTTTAAGCCATTTGATTCAACTTGTTTCTTAATATTTTCAATTTGAGCATTTGCTTCATTTTCTAACAATAAATCAGCAATATCAACTGTTGATTTATCAATAATTGTTTCAACAATCTTATTATATTTCTTTGTTTCTGCTTCTTTTTGTTTTCTTGATAAAATATCAGCATTAAGTTTTTCTTTATATTGTTCAACAGTTGTAATATTTTCTAAACCTAATTCACTAATAAATTCTTCATTTAATTCTGGTAAAACAGTTTGTTTAACTTCATGACATTTAATTGAGAAAGTTGCATTTTTACCAGCGAGAGATTCAACATAATTTTCTGGGAAAGTTACACTAATTTCTTTTTCTTCTTCCGCTTTAATTCCCACTAGTTGATCTTCAAAACCTGGAATAAATGAATTAGAACCTAATTTTAATTCATATCCTTTTGCTTCTCCACCATCAAATGGAATATTATCGACATAACCTTTAAAATCAATAATTACAGTATCACCAATCTCTGCTGGAGTTTCTTTAAGAACTAATGAAGCTTGTTTTGTTAATTCATTTTTAATTTCATTTTCTAAATCTTCATCAGTAACTTTAACTTCTTCTAAATCAATATGAATACCTTTATATTCACCTAAAGTAACAGTAGGTTGTAAAGCAATAGTAACATTACATTCCATTTCTTCTTCACTTATTTTTGTTAAACTTAATTTAGGTTCAACAATAGGCGCTAAACTTTCTTCTTTTAAAACATTAGAGTATTCCTTATTTACACAAGTAAATAGTGCATCATTTAAAATTTCTGCTGGGTTAATTCTTTGTTTAGCAATTTGGGTTGGTACATGACCTTTTCTAAATCCAGGAACATTTAATTTAGCACTTAATTTATTAAATTCTTTGTTTTGTGCCTTTTTCCATTCTTCGCCATTAGCAATAAAAGTAATGACAACTTGTGTTCCATTTCTTTCAATTTTCTTTTCCATAATAAAAATTCTCCTTATTTCAAGCATTTAATATTTTATATTAATAATGTTAAACTATCAACAAATATTTGTTAAAATACATCAATATCAATGGTTTTAAGCAAGTATTTTTGTTAAATAATCAATTATTTCATTAAGTTCATCAATTTCTAAATCAGTATTCTT
>CAZOAE010000100.1:0-3675 GCA_964577725.1 uncultured Erysipelotrichaceae bacterium
GACTTGATTCATACCAGAAATTATAATTTCCCACGAATAAATTAATCGCACCATAATCTACATCACAAATTCTTGTACAAACTTTATTTAAAAAATAACGATCATGAGAAACAACAATAACCATATTTTCAAAATTATATAAAAAGTTTTCTAACCAAGTTACTGATAAAGCATCTAAATTATTTGTTGGTTCATCTAATAAAAGAATATCTGGATTACCAAATAACGCTTGAGCAAGTAAAACCTTAACTCTCTCTTTCATATCTAATTCTTTCATTAATAATGAATGCTTATCAACACTTATTCCTAATGAAGATAATAAACTACCTGCATCAGATTCGGCTTCATAACCACCCATTTCCATAAATTCATTTTCTAATTCACCTGCTTTTATCCCATCTTCATCATTAAAATCTTCTTTCATATATAAAGCATCTTTTTCTTTTTGAACTTCAACTAATCTAGGATAACCCATAATAACAGTTTCTAAAACAGTAAATTCATCATAAGCATTATGATCTTGTTTTAAAATCGACATTCTTTCTTTTTCAGTAAATTCAATTGAACCAGATGTTGGCTCTAATTCACCAGAAATAATTTTTAAAAAAGTTGATTTTCCAGCGCCATTTGCCCCGATTATTCCATAACAATTATTTTTTTGAAATTTTAAATTTACATCTTTAAACAAAGTTCTTGAACCGAATTGCATTGATATATTATTTACTAATAACATTTTTTTACCTACTTTCTATATATTTTCTTGTTTTTTCTATTAATCCTTCACTAATAAATTTTTTAGGAAGTTTTTTTATCTTTGGATAACCCGATATAGCAAATAAACCACGAGGTTTAACATAAAGATATTTTTGATAATCGCACATCAACCCACATAAAAGAGTTAAACTTGCTTTAGAAGATGAATGAACAAAAATATTTAAAAATTTTCTTCCTAATAAACTAAACCAAGAAGATAAACCAGTATCTTTACTTGTTAAAATATTTGTTGAACAAATTCCAGGATGAACAACGACAATTTCATATTTATTTTCATTAATTCTTTCATAAGAAGATTTTGAAAGTAATAATTTTGAAAATCCATATAATTTATTTCTTGATAATTTATTATTAGTTAAATCATAATTTTTAGATAAATACGCAGTTAAAGAAGAAACAACAACCACTCTTACTTTATCTTCTATTAATATATTTTCCATTAAATCAAGTAAATAACTTTCACCAATATAATTAGTGCCTATTGTTAATTCAAATCCATCAATTGTCTTCATATCTTTTTTAGGATAATAAACTCCAGCATTACAAATTAACCCAAATATTTTTAAATTATCATCT
This sequence comes from uncultured Erysipelotrichaceae bacterium, assembly GCA_964577725.1. GTDB lineage: Bacteria > Bacillota_I > Bacilli_A > RFN20 > CAG-449 > CAG-449. Next base: position 1,351 of record CAZOAE010000100.1, read on the forward strand.
TTTATTTTTTTAACAAAATTTGATATTGATAATAAATTTGCTTGATCATATTCATAAATAAATATTTTTGAATTAGGAAATTCTTTTAGTAATTTTTCTTTTGCTTCATTTGCCTTATTATAATTTCGACAAGCCATTATGACATTACCTTTTTTATAAAGAATACACCTACATACTTCAAAACCAATTCCTGAATTTGCCCCAGTTACAATAATATTTTTTCCTTCTAAAGAAGAAAATTTATTAAGATATTTTTGATATTTCATTATAATAATGCTTCCAAATCATTAATTAATGAATCTAATTCATCTAATGAAGATAATTTTGCTCCACTTGCTTGGGCGTGTCCACCACCACGATACTTTTCAGCAACACTATTAATACTAACTTTTTTTGAGCGAATTGAAACTCGATATTCATTAATAGATGTATCTTCACTAATTGATAACCAAATATCTATTCCTTTAATATTTGAAAGCATACTCAAATATTTTTTACCTTGTTCCACTCTTAAATTCATTTTCTTTAATTCATCTTCTTTTAAAACATAATACGCAACACCTTTATTAGAAATATGATAATTATTTAAAATATATTTCTGTACTTCTAATTCATAAGCATCTTTTTCATACATTTTTAAATAAACATCACTAGATAAATCAAAACCTGTTTTTAAACATAATTCAGCCATTTTAAAAGTATGTATATTTGTTGAAGAATACAAAAAGCGACCAGAATCACCAACAATACCAGAATAAAAATACTTTCCAGCAAGCATTGATAAAGGATAATTCTTTCCACAGTAAGAAATAAAATCAACAACTAATTCACTACAAGATGCTAAAGAATCATCAACAACATTAATATCTCCATATTGTTCAACTGCTGGGTGATGATCAAATTTAATAATCTTTTTTCCTAATTTATATGAATCATTATCAATTCTTTCTCCATTACCAGTATCAACAACAATTGCTAAAAAATCACCAAGTGTAGAAACATCTACTTCATCAATATGTGGATATAGAAATGGAGTAAAATCATAAAAATCTTTTCCTTGAGAATAAATCTTTTTATTAGGGAAAGAATCTTTTAACCAAGTTACTAATCCATTTTGAGTTCCTGCAGCATCAAAATCTGGCATAATATGTCGATAAACAACAATAGTATTAAATTGCTTAATTAATTTTAAAATTTGCTTATATTCTTTTTTATATTCTTTTAAATAGTTCATAATGACCTCCAAAACAAATGTATTATAACAAAAAGAAAATTAAGTTTTAACCTAATTTCCTTTTTTTATTGATTATTAAAGTCCAAGTATCGTAATTGGTTCTTTTCTATCTTTTATAACCTTATTCTTTGCCTTTTTATTTTTATCTTTTTGATATCTTTCTTCAATTATTTTTTCACATAATAATGAATGATGTTCTTTTCCAAAAGAAAATGTTTCAAACGCATCTTTAAAACTTTTCCAATACCCCATTCCATTAAATTTCATTAAACCAATATAATAACAACCATCATAACAACCTTTATCAGTTGCTTTAATAAAATATTTTTTTGCTTTACGATAACTCTTTTTATTACCAAAACCATATAAATATGATATTCCTAATAATAAATTGCAATTATTATATTCTTTTTCTAATCCGTTTTTAGCAATATCTAAGGCTTTTACATAATCTTTTTCAACACCTAGACCATATAAATAACAAATTCCTAACTCATAATAAGCATCTTTAAGTCCATTTTCATATAAAGAATTAATTATTTGAAAAGATGTCGATAAATCCTTTTCAACTCCATAACCATTTTGTAAAAGAATTGCTTTATATAACAATGCTTTTTTATTACCTAATTCACTTGCATCACAAAAATTTTTATACGCTAGAGCATCATATTTTTCAACACCTAGACCATATAAATAACATTCCCCTAATGCAACAAAAGCACTGCTAATATCATATTTAGAAGCATTTTCATAATATTCAAAAGCTTTTTTAAAATCTTTTTTTACCCCTAATCCATAACGATATATTTCGCCCATATAGAAAATATAATATGGATTTTCTTTATTTTTAAATTTCTTTAATAATTTATATGGTTTATTGATATATGGACAAGAAATTTCATTGTTTAATAACATTCTAATAATTAAAAGATAATATTCTTCTTTTTTTAATTGTTTCTTAATAATTTTATAAAGTTTTTTATATAATTTAATATCAGTTAAAAAAATTGATTCTATATCATATCCATCATCAACTTTTTTTAAAAAATCTTCAACATATATTTAACTTTCATAATTCCTCAATCTTTTGT
>CAZOAE010000101.1:0-3658 GCA_964577725.1 uncultured Erysipelotrichaceae bacterium
ACATATTCTAATAATGAATCCATCATATATTCCATCATTATACACTGGTGCAATATGAAAAATTAAAAGTATTACCGAAACCGCAGACATAATATATTGATAACAAGTTAATTCTTCAAATTTTAAATTATTTCCAATTAATATAGTTACAACTAACAATATAACATTCATAATAATAGTGAATATTATTCCGCCTAAAGAATATAAAACTAAATTTGCTTTATCTTTTTTTGGTGCCAGTACTGTTTTCCCACCAAAGCAAGTAAATTTACTAAATTTAAACTTTAATTTATTATCTTCATTTTTAATAAATGTAAAACCTAAAATATTACAATAAACAAACCTATATCCACTTATTTTTCCAAAAATTATTTTCCCAATTTCATAAAATAATGTGAATAAAATATAACCAGATAAAATTGCTAAAAGAGAAATTAAAAATGAATTCTCTAAAAATACCCCATTTGTTTCTGGAAATACATATTGACCTAATGTCCAAGCAAGAAATAAAACAACAATCCAAACAAAAATAGATTGATTATGATATTTTCCTTTTTTACTTTCTACTTTTTCTTCCATACTCTCTCCCAATTAATTGTTAGAGTTCCATAATCTTGAAGTGATTTATTGTGAACCCACGCATCAAAAATTCACTTCTTACTTACAATTAACAATATACACTAAAATTACTATTTTTCAAATATTATTCATTATTTCTTTCTTAATAATGAATATTTTTTTGCAATTTCAGCCCCTAATGAAGCATTATTAATTATTAAATCAATATTTGCTCTTAGTGATTCTCCATTAGTTAGTTCTACAACTTTCTTTAATAAATAAGGAGTAACTTCTTTTCCTTGTATTTTTTCTTTTTTCGCTTCTAATAACGCTTCATTAATTACTTTATCCATTTTTTCTTTATCTAATGATTTTTCTTTTGGAATAGGATTAGAAATTAAAATTCCACCTTTTAATTCATATTCATCTTTACAAATCATACATTCCGCAATTTCTTCTGCACTATTAACTTGATAATCTAGTTTAAACCCAGAATCACAAGTATAAAAATCAGCAAGATTTTTAGATTTATAACCTAAAACAGTAACACCCATTGTTTCTAAATATTCTAAAGTTTTTTCTAAATCTAAAATTGCTTTAACTCCAGCACAGATAACAGTCACTGGAGTATTAGATAATTCTTGTAAATCACTAGAAATATCCATAGTTACTTCTGCTTCACGATGAACACCACCAATTCCACCAGTAACAAAAACTTTTATCCCAGCTTTATGAGCAAAAATCATAGTTGTGGCAACTGTTGTCGCTCCCCATTTTTTTTGAGAAATAATATATGGTAAATCCCTTCTTGATACTTTAATAACATCATTTCTTTTACCAAATTCTTCAATTTCTTCTTTTGACATACCAACGACTGGTACACCATTAATAATTCCTATTGTCGCTGGTATTGCCCCATTTTTTCTTACTACTTCTTCCACTTCCAAAGCCGTTTTAACATTATCTGGATATGGCATTCCATGAGAAATAATTGTCGATTCAAGTGCAACAACTGGTTTATTATTTTCTAGTGCTTCTTTTACTTCTTGCGATATTTTAATTAACATTTTTATTCTCCAAATCAAATTTCATAAACATAATAATAATTATACCAATAAAAATACAAGATGATAATAATAAATAAAAATTTGGTAAAGATATTACTTTATATATAGAAGGAGCAAAAATTGTCATTAATCCATTAAATAAAGATAAAAAGATAGTTAAAATTGAAATAGCCTTAGTAACTAACTTATTAGATACAATCTTTCTTAATATTAATAAATGAACTGATAAAAATCCACCCCACCCAATACCCCTTAATGGTGCAAAAATTATTAATATTGGTAAAGGTAAATTAAATCCAAAAATAAAACTTCTTAAAAATAAAATGATTACTGATATTTTTAAAACTAAAACATAATGTTTTTCTAATAAAAACTTATTTAAAATAATCATAATAATAACTTCAATTAAAATCTCACTAGCAAATATTAATGAATATGTTGATTCTAAAATACCAACTTCGTTAAATCTAGTAAATAAATAAGAATCCGCGACAGAATTTGATCCAATTATTAAAACATAAGCAATAAAATAATAAACAAATGTTTTATTTTTAAATACTTCAATAAATTTAACTTTGTTTTCTTCTTCAGCACTTATCTCATTAAATGGTTTAATAAAAAACCATAATATAATACATATTAAATTTAAAATAATTGAAATTATAAAAATAAAATTAAAATTATTATTAAATAACTTTATTAAAAAAGAACCCACTACTAACGCACAAAAATAACCAAATGAACCAATATATCTTATTGAAGGATATTTAACATTTTCTTTTTTAGAATAACTAGAAGATAATCCATCTTGCATAGTAAAACAAGGTGAATTAAATAAACCAAAACATATTGTCGATATCAATAATAAAATAAAATTATCTCTATTAAGAATTATACTTACCATACATATCGATTCTAAGGCTAAAATTATTCTAACTAAAATTAAGTTTTTACTAACACTTTTAGATAAATAACCCCAGATAAAATTACCAATTAAAGAACAAAATGGAATAACCCCTAGTAAAAGTCCATATTCAAAAGAAAATGAACTATATTTTTGTTTAAAATACATAGATAAATATCCCGCAAAAATCGCATCAGAAAAAAATCTTAAAAAATAAATAATCTTAATATAATTAGTTTGTTTTTTCATTTTTATTAATTGACTTAGTTATAGTTATATCTAAAACTTTATAAACAATAATTGAGATAACAATTACCACTATAAGTATTATCATATTTATTTGATTTAATTCTTTTAAATTTTCTAAAGACAATGATTCAATAAAACCACATTTCCAAATGATAAATGATGCTCCTAACATTAAAATAAATAAACATATTCGATAAAAATTTAATGGGAAACACTTATCAAATAAAATAATTAACCCACATATAGATAAACTTAAAGTTGCTAATGTTACCATATTAGAATCGTTAACACATAAGAAATCAAATATACTAAAACGCATAAATAACAAGAAAAATAAAACGGATAAAATTAATGATATTCCACCAGGTAAAGATTTACTTAAAACATTCTTTAAAAAACCACCTTTTATAAGACTTGTATTTGGTTGTAAAGCAAAAGCAAAAGATGGAATACCAATAACCGCAAATTCTAAAATATAAAAATTATTTGCTTCAAAAGGATCTTTTGTCCAAGTTAATAAACAAAATATTGCAATAAATATCGCATACATTGTTTTCATTAGAAATAGTGTCGCTGATCTTTGAATATTATTAATTACTTTTCTACCTTCTTTAACAACTAAAGGCATTGAAGCAAAATTTGAATCAACTAAAACTAAATGAGAAGAATGAATCGCAGCATCAGATCCAGATGCCATAGATATAGAACAATTTGCTTGTTTCATTGCCAAAATATCATTAACTCCATCTCCAGTCATAGCGACAGTTTTACCCGAATCTCTTATCGCTTTAATTAAAACTGCTTTTTGTTCAGGAGAAACTCGACCAAAAATAGTATATTGATTAGCAATATTAATTAATTCATCATTTGTTCAACCATC
>CAZOAE010000102.1:0-1509 GCA_964577725.1 uncultured Erysipelotrichaceae bacterium
GAACTGTGAAGTCCTTAATTTTTAAAATTAAGTTTTTTCACAGCCCCTTTTTTATATACTCTAATTATATATATTCGACCATGGTCGAATGCGGTCGAATAAAATATGAATATTATTCACCTATAAACTTAATTCTTTCTTGTATAATAAGTAGATTTACCTATTCCATGTTTTTCAATCAAACCATTTTCTTGTAATTTTTTTAATGCCTTTTTTTATTATAATTTCAATAAGAATATATTAAAAAATATATTTTCTATTTTGAAATCGCTTTCATTAAAAATGTATTCTTCTTATTATTTCATCTTTTGCTTCTTTATCTCCAAAGAAAATAAAACCTAATGCAATTAAAGATGAAATAGCAATAGTTATTGATGATAAGTAAGTTGGATTAACTAACCCCATTAATAAAGGGATAATTGGTGTTAATCCCCATAAAATATTTAATATTATATATATTAAATGGTCGTGTATTTTTTTACCTTTATTTATGAAATATACAATTATAATAGCGGTAAAAGAAGTTAATATAATACTTGGATATATATATGATAAAACAAATCCTTTCATATTGAATTCATTAAAGAAATAGAATACTCCAATAGTTTCTAATGAAGTTAAAAATGAGATATTCATAAATTTACCAACAAAACCTTTAGAGATATCTAATGAAACAGATGATACTAAATAAATATATATACTTGAAAATAGAACTAGAATCCAATAATGTCTATCATTAAATAGATAGTTTTCTAAAAATATTGAAGTAACAATAGCGATAATTAAGCAAAATAAAATTATTTTTTTAATTTTTTCTATATAATAACTTTTTGGTTTTTTACAAGAAAAAGAAGAAGAAACTTCATTATTTATTTCTTCTAAATGATTATTACAAAAGATACATTTATTTTGAAATCCATCAAATTTTAAATTACAATTTTTACAATATTTCATTATTCTTCACCCATATAATTAGTTTGAATTGTGATATCTAAACCTTCATTTTGAAGCATTTTAATAATTTTATAGATTATTGATTTATCTATTAAACGAGAAGAAAAAATTAAGTTCATTTTGTCTTGTAAACTTACCATAGTTAAGTATAAATTTTCTCCAGCATTAACAAAATCAACATTATTAATATAATCATACATTGAACTTGGTAAATCAATTTTACCTAAATTAGATACATAACTAGTTGAAACAGAATCTCCAAGCATATTATATCCTATTTTAAAACCAATATTTTTAATAAAAGAAGGTAATATTCTTATAAAGAAATTTTTTTCAATACCCACATTTGCATTCATTCTTTTAGATAAATGTTCTTTATTTAATTGTTCTAAAAATTGTTTTTTAGTTAATTCTAAAATATCATCAAATTCTAATTTTTTATTATATGAATCAATAGTTACTTTAATATATAAAGAGAAATTTCTTAAAGTATTTACTTCAAAATATTTTCTTAAATTAACTGGAACAAAAATTTTAATTGGTTTTTTAGATTTT
>CAZOAE010000102.1:1519-3564 GCA_964577725.1 uncultured Erysipelotrichaceae bacterium
AACAATTAGGTTGATTTAAGTAAATTGAATAGATTAATAAACTAACAATATATTGAGTCGCAGTAACTCTTTTTTTATGGCATAATTCAATAAATGATGAGCAAGAAAAAATTGCTTTTACAAAAAGATTAAAATAATTAGGATATACTTCTCCTTTTAATTGATATGCTTTATCTTCTTTTAGATTTAGTTTATTATCTTTTTCATAATTATAATTAAAACCATCTACTTTTTCATATTCATTAATTACTTTCATAGATACTATTTTATTTTCAGCATCAATATTTTCTCCAGTTCTATTTAGATATTCAAAAACAATAGATTTTAAAAATTCCATAGCGCCACTTCCATCTGATAAAGAATGAAATGTTTCTAATGTAATTCTTTTTTGATAATATAAAACTCTTATACAATATAAAGAAGGAGATTTAAGGCGATATTGTCCAATGATATTATTTTCTTCTTCTACTTTAAAATAATTATTATTCGCTGCGAGATAATCCCAAAACAAACCATGTTTTATTTTAACATTAAAAGTATCAAATCTTGGTAATAAATAATTAACAACTTCTTCAAGAATAACTGGATCAATATCTTTTTTTAAATCGAAAGACAAACGAAAAGTAGATGAACGATTATCATTACTAACTGCGGGAAATACTTTACCAGCGTTATCTATTTTAAACCAGTGATTTCTTTGTTCCATTATCTTTCTCCAATAATATTCTATACTAATTTAATTAAATATTAAAATGTTTATAATAAAAAAACCACCTTAATGGTGATTAATTATTTAATTTAATAAGATTTTCTACGAGCCATTTCTGACTTCATCTTACGACGAAGACCTGGTTTTAAATAGAATTCTCTTTTGCGAGCTTCAGTTAAAATTCCAGCTTTATTGACTTGTCTTTTAAATCTGCGAAGAGCCTCATCAAGTGATTCATTTTCACGGACGACTGTTTTTGGCATTTGTTTCACCCCTTCTTGGTTTCGTTTTCAACAAAGTTAATTATAAAGATATATTTTTATATTTTCAACAAGAAGATTACTTTTTTTCGACATATTTTTACAAAGTAAGAAATATAATACTAAAATAGTATCTTTTTATTACAATAACTATAAACAAATTTATTTTTTTATTAATTATAAATTATCAATGTATTATAATATTGATATGAATTATTGTCCTTTAAATATTTATTCTGGATATACCTTTTTATCTTCAACATTAAAAGTTGATGATATTTTTAAAATTTGTGATAAATCATCAATTAAATATTTTGGTATTTGTGATTTATTAAATATGCACGCTTATAGTGATATTATTAATTTACAAAATAAATATGAATCAAAACCAATATATGGAAGTACAATTAAATATTTAGTTAATGATGAATATCCTTTTTTAATTAGTTTATATATTATTAATGAAGAAGGTTACCTTAACTTAGTAAAAATAATATCATTATATCCAGAAGGAATTACTTTAAATGAATTAAAAAATTTTACAAAAGGATTAATTGCAATTATTCCTACTATATCTAATGAAGAAATTTATTTTTTATTAAAAGATCAAGATTTTTTAACATTAGAAAAAGAATTAAATGAATTAAAAAATATCTTTGAAAATATCTATTTAGGCGTAGAAATATACCAAGAAAAAGATCAGTATTTAATAAATTTACTTCGTGATTTTTCTAAAAATAAACACTTTGAACTTGTAGCGTTTAATAAACATTTATATTTAACTAAACAAGACGCTATTGGATTATCTATTTTATCTGCGATTAAAAATGATACTAAATTAACAAAAAAAGAAGAAGAAGGTCCTTATTTCTTTTTAAAAGAAAAAGTATTACTTTCTTTATATACTAATCAAGAAATAAATAATACTTTATTAATTGCTGATAAATGTTCAAAATTTGAATTTTTAATAAAAAGGGGTAGTTTATTAAAATTTAATATCAATAATAAAAAAGAATTTATTTATAACAAATGTTTAAAATCATTAAATGATAAAAATCTCAATAATGAAAAATACT
>CAZOAE010000103.1:0-2708 GCA_964577725.1 uncultured Erysipelotrichaceae bacterium
ATTTTTAGGTAGTCATATTGAAAAAACTATTTTACCTAATATTGCTAAAATATTAAAAATTGATGAAAGTGAAATAATGGTTATTTGTTTGCATTCTATTATTTATCATAATGGTGTTGATCAAACTTCATATCATATGTTAGTGGAATTTGAATTAGATAATCAATATGAGCAATATGAAGAAAGTCTTGCTGATTATATTTTATTAGAGTCAAAGAATTTTGCTGTTCATTGTCATATTAATTTTAAGTATTGTGAATATAAAACATATTCTCGTATTGATAAAGATTATCCTTTATATGTAACTGAAGCAAATGAAGTAGTTGTTGAAGATAATGAAGAAGTAAATGAAGATATCTATTTAGAAGATGTTTTTGCTGATTTTGATAAGCAATTAAAAAAATAAAAGGGGTTTAATTTATGTCGGTTTTAAAGGAAATTTATGATTATTTACAAAAAATAAAAAATAATGAAGTATCATTTCAGTATCTTCTTAATAAGGGGTTTAAAGATTTAGACAATAAATTAGCGTTTATTATAAAAGATTCTTTAAAGTCAATTGTAAATAAGTATTATTTCTTATGTTGGGAATTAGATAGAATTTATAAATGTGAAAATAGTATTGCAAAGGATTTTCTTGTTTGTGCTTTAGGTCAATATCATTTTGTTAAAGAAGTTAGTAATGAAATGTTGTTAGGTTATTTAAAAGAAGATTTAAGTCAAATTGATGATAAAATATCCGTCAGTGAGTTTTATAATTCAATGTTGAAATTAAATAATAAAGTATTAACTTTAACTGAAAAAGAAAATGAGATTGTTATTAAAAAAATGGCTGTTTCTTATTCATATCCAGAGAGAGTTTGCAAAATGATGTGTAAACATTTTGGTGTGAAAAGAATTTTTAAAAGTGTTGCTTCTTCAAGAAAAAATGGGGTTATTTCATTAAATTGTAATTCATTTTTAACAAGTGTAGAACAATTAACAAATAAGTATCCTAATCTTTTTGTTGGAAGTGAAACAACTGATCATACATTAAGATATATTGGAAAAGAAAAGTTAATTGATTTAGATGTATTTAAGAATAATTATGTTTTTGTAGAAAGTGAAATATCTCAATTATTAGTTAATAATTTGAATTTAGATATTAATGATAATATTTTATTAATCGCAGATGATCGTGGTACAATTGCACTTGATATGATGATAAGAATTAAAGATGTTGGACAAGTAAATGTTATGTGTAATAATGTTATTAATTATAATTCAACATTTAATTTAGCAAAAAGATTTAAACTACATTCATTGAATTGTTTCCAAAGTAATATTGATTGCTTATTAACTCATATTGAAAAAGAATCTTGTGATAAAGTATTATTAATCGCACCATCATCTAATTTAGGATTAGTAAGAAAACAACCAGATGTTTTATTAAAATTTGATATTGATAAATTAGATTCTATAATTGAAGAACAAAAAAAGCAATTATTAGAAGCTTCTACTTTTGTTAATAAAGGTGGATTATTAGAGTATGCAGTATTTACATATGATAAAAAAGAATCATTTTTAATAATTGAAGAATTTTTAAATAATAATACTGACTTTACTTTAATTGAAGAAAAACAAATATTTGGATATGAAATATCTGGTGAAGGTGTTTACTACGCAATAATGAAGAAGAACTAAAAGATTATGATTAATTTATATGGACTAACTTTAGAAAAATTAGAAGAAAAAATGCTTGAAGATAACCAAAGTAAGTATCGTGCCAAGCAACTTTTTTCGTGGATATATGAAAAACAAGTTACTGATTTTGATTTAATGAGTGATATTTCAAAAAAATATATTGCTGTTTTAAAAGAAAAGTATTGTTTAACTAAACCAAAGATTTTTGCTAAACAAGTTTCAAAAGATGGAACGATTAAATTATTATTAGAAATGAATGATGGTTCAAAAGTTGAAACTGTTTTGATGCGTTATAATTATGGTCAAGTTGCTTGTGTTTCAAGTCAAGTTGGTTGTAATATGGGGTGTAAGTTTTGTGCATCTGGATTATTAAAAAAACAAAGAAATTTACTTCCAGAAGAAATGGTCGGGGAAGTATTAGTTTTAAATGATTTATTATTAGAAGAAGGAAAAAGAGTTACTCATATTGTAGTAATGGGAACTGGAGAACCTTTTGATAATTATGATAATGTTTTAGATTTTGTAAGAATCGTTAATCATCAAAAAGCACTTGCTATCGGCGCTAGACATATAACTGTTTCTACTTGTGGAATTCCTGATAAAATTGAAAAGTATTCTTTAGAAGGATTACAAATTAATTTAGCAATTTCTTTGCATGCGCCTAATGATGAATTAAGAAATGAGTTGATGCCAATTAATAAAGCATATCCATTATCTCAATTAATGGAAGCAGTTAAAAAATATAATATTAATGCTGATCGTAGGGTTACATTTGAATATATTTTATTAAAAGGTGTTAATGATACAATGGAACACGCGGATGAATTAGCAAAATTAATTAAACCAGTTTTTGCATATGTTAATTTAATACCTTATAATGAAGTTGATGAAAATGGATTTTATCGTTCAAAAAATATTAAGCAATTTATGGATCGTTTAATGAAAAAAGGTGTTAATGCAACAATTAGAAAAGAATTTGGGACAGATATTGATGCAGCCTGCGGTCAGCTCCTCAGAAAAGATGC
>CAZOAE010000103.1:2718-3561 GCA_964577725.1 uncultured Erysipelotrichaceae bacterium
CCCCTCCAGAATCTAAGAAAGAGAAAAAATAATGTTTGCGTATAAAGATGATATTGGATTAGTAAGAAGTAATAATGAAGATAATGCTTATGTTATCAAAAAAGATAATAATGATATTCTTATGATGGTTTTTGATGGTATGGGTGGGCATATGTATGGTGATGTTGCATCTAGTTTGGCTCTTGATTTTATTAAAAATGAATTTAATAAGAAAAAGAAGTTTTATGGTAAGATGAATATGCATTCTTGGTTAAAAAATACTATTTTAAAGACTAATAAGTACTTATATGAGTATTCTAAAACAAATAAATTAAGGGGAATGGGAACTACTTTTGCTTGTTTTTTAATTCATAAAAAACATACTTTAATGGCTTATTTAGGTGATTCTCGTTGTTATTTAATTAAAGAAAATGAGATAAAACTTATTTCAAGTGATGAAACATATGTTAATTTTTTATATGAATCAGGTAAAATTTCATTAGAAGAAAAGAAGAATCACCCTCAAAAGAATGTAATTACTAATGCTTTGGGTTGTTATTTAAGTATAATTGTTAATTTATGTTTTGTTAAAGAAGATTATAATGGTTTATTATTATGTAGTGATGGTTTATATAATATGGTTGATGAAAAAAGTATTTTTTCAATTATAAAAAAATATGAAACTAATTGTGAAAAATGTGTACTCAGTTCGCACCCATAGCAGCGCGGACCGTCTCATACAGGCCGTCGGACCAGCCGAACTCACTGCCCATATCATAGAAGGCAGCAGCCTTGGCGCGGAAGCCCTCGAGGACCTCCTCGCTGGGGTCGACAACGGTGACACCCTCGTCGATCATCATCTGG
>CAZOAE010000104.1:0-3513 GCA_964577725.1 uncultured Erysipelotrichaceae bacterium
GCCAGTTCATTATGTTTCAACTTTATTACCTAGAGTTTATATGATTATTGAAGAAATTGATCGTAGGTTTATTCTTTCATTAAAAGAAAAAGGATATGATAATGAATTTATTAATAAAGTAAGAATTATTAAAGATGGTATGATTCATATGACAAATTTAGGTATTCACGCTGGATTCTCTGTTAATGGAGTTGCTAAATTACATACTGAAATTTGTAAAAAAGATACTTTTAAAGATTTATATAGTTTATATCCAAATAAATTTAATAATAAAACAAATGGTATTACTCATCGTAGATGGTTCCTTTCTTGTAATCCAGAATTAGCAAAGTTAGTTACATCATTAATTGGAGATGGTTGGATTACTAATCCAAGTGAATTAGAAAAATTATTAGAATATCAAGATGATAAGAAAGTTTTAAATTCAATTAAAAGAATTAAAAGAAATAATAAGATTCGTTTTGCAAAATTAATTAAAGAAAGAAATGGTATTGATGTTGATATTAATTCAATTTTTGATACCCAAGTAAAAAGACTTCACGCTTATAAACGCCAATTCATGAATATTTTGAGAATAATGTATTATTATTTGAAAATGAAGCAAGATAAGAATTTTAGAATTTATCCACATACATTTATATTTGGAGCAAAAGCAGCACCTAGTTATGTATTTGCAAAAAAGGTAATTGAATTAATTAACTGTGTCGCTAAGGTTGTTAATAATGATGAAGAAATTAATAAATATATGAAGGTAGTATTTATTGAAAATTATGAAGTTTCTTCTGCAGAAGTTATTATTCCAGGTAGTGATGTTTCTGAACAAATTTCTACTGCGGGAAAAGAAGCATCTGGTACATCAAATATGAAATTTATGATTAATGGTGCGATTACTCTTGGTACTCTTGATGGAGCAAATGTTGAAATTAATGCTTTAGTTGGAGATGAAAATTCTGTAATATTTGGTTTAAAAGATTATGAATTAGATGAAATTAGAGCAAATTGTTCTTATAAAGCGTGGGAACAATATAATTCTAACAGTAAGATTAGATTAGTTATTGATTCCTTAATGAATGGAACATGGCATGAAAATAAAGAAGAATTCCGTCAAATATTTGATGAAATTATGTGGAGAAATGATGAATTCTTTAATTTATTAGATTTTGATAGTTATCTTGAAGCATCTAGTGAAATAGAAAAAAGATATAAAAAACCAAATCAATGGGCAAAATCTTGTTTGATTAATATTGCAAAAGCTGGATATTTCTCATCAGATAGAACTATTGAACAATATGTTGAAGATATTTGGCATTTAGATAGAATTAAATAGTTTAAAGGATTTTAATATGAAAAAAAGATATTTATTTTTGACATTAGTTTCTATTTTAACTAGTTGTCAAAATTTTCCTAGTAGTGAAAACATTAATACTAAAAATAGTTCTAATGAAAGTACAAGTGAAAAAGTTTCTTCAACTAGTGAAATTATCATTCCAGATGGATATTATCAAATTTGTGATAGTGTTTATGTTAATCATAAACCAGGTATATATCGTGATGAAATTAGTGTTGAGTTTTTAATTACTGATTCTAATTTACAAGTTTATTATACTGATACTTTTGATAAACCAGAAATTCATGATTTTTATCTTTATAAAAGACCATTTGTTGTTGATTCTTATGAAAGTGATTATAAAGATGATTATCCATTAACTATTTCAGTTGATGGAATATTAAAAGGTGATACTGAAGGAAAATGCGTTTCTAATAAATATAATGAGAATATTCAAAGAAAAGAAAATTATTATTTGTTACCTTTACAAACTGTAATTAATTTTCTTGTTTATGATAAAACTAATGAACAAGAATTGTTGAATCGTACTCTAACATATATTATTGATAAAGAAGAAAGATTTACATCAATTCCTATTGTTAGTTTATCTATGCCAGTAAAAGATTGGTTTGGTGATAATGGTTTTTATAATAAAATAAGAGAAGATATTAAAAAAAGAGTTCATTTTGAATATTATGATCCAGTTTATGATGAATATTTTTATCGTAATAGTCAAGTTAAATTAGGTGGTAATTGGTCATTAGGTTATCCCCAAAGAACATTAAATCTTAATTTTAATAAAGATGAAAATGGTAATAAAAATGAACCAGTTGCAGAACATATTTTTGGTGAAAGAAATCGTCGTGATGGTAATGGTAGATTAACGGATATTACAAGAATTAGATTACATAATGGTGGTAATTGTTTTGAAGAATATACTGGTTTTAATGATGCGTTATTACAAACATTAATGGATGATAGTTATGCTTGTACAACTGGTTATCGCCCTTGTATTGCTTACTTAAATGGTGAATATTGGGGAATTTATGCGATAAGAGAACATTATAAAGATGCCTATATTGAAAATAATTATGGAATTAAAAAGAAAAATATGGTCTTTTATGAATATAAAGGTCAATATTTAAATGAAGATGGAGATGAAATTATTGGAAATCAATTAATTAGTGAACTTGATTCATATGTGAATAATAATGATTTTTCTAAAAATGAAGTATATGAAAAGTTTATTAATGAATATATAGATGAAGATAGTTTTATTGATGTATTTTTAGCGAATGCTTATTCTTGTAACTGGGATTTTGTTGGTAATGCGAATAATTTAAAATTATGGAGATCAATAGATGTTGATGAATCTAATCCTTATGCAGATGGTAAGTGGAGATTTTGTTTACATGATACTGATTTTGCATTTAGAGAAGATGTTAATTATTTAGATAAAAATCATCAACATTCATATAGTAAATATAATATTTTTAAGGCTTTGATGAAAAATAAAACATTTAAAGATAAGTTTTATTCAAGAGCGGAATATTTAATTAATAATAATTTTTCAGAAGAAAATTCTAAGAAAGTATTTAAATCAATGCTTGATGAAGTAAAAGATTATAAGTTAGAATCTAGTTATAGATGGGGACAAGATAAAAGTTATAACGAATATTGGCAAAGTCAAATTGATTATGTTAATAATTACTTTAAAACAAAATCTAAATCATTTTTATCTTTATTAAAAGAAACAATGAAACAATATTAATAATTATTTAGTTAGTAAATTAACAAGGATATCTATTTCATTTTCATTAAAAATAGTTATTCCTTGTTTTTTTAATTGTCTAGTTGTAAAACCTTCTCCATCTATTAATTTATTGTTAAAATTTCCATCATATATTTTTTTTACGCCACATGAAGGAGAATTTTCTTTAAATAAAGCGTATTTAACATTATTTTCTTTAGCAATATAACTAATAAAATTTGCTCCATTATTGAAAAATGAAGTAACATCTTTACCTTTTGAATTTATAACTTGATTATTTTTTATTTCGCTTGGTAATCTAGGAGTTTTTAATCCCCCCATTACTTCTGGACAAACTATAATTAAATCACATAGACCAAATAATTTTTCAATTTCTTTTGTAAAATTATTTTATCCAATATATGTTGTAATATAC
>CAZOAE010000105.1:0-3427 GCA_964577725.1 uncultured Erysipelotrichaceae bacterium
GTTTCCTTTATAGAATGAAGATGTTTTATTTTCTATTTCAACAATTTTATTTGCTAGTGAATCAATGAAGTAACGGTCGTGAGAGATGAATAGTAAAGCGCCAGTGTATGTTTTTAAGTATTGTTCTAACCATTCAATTGTAGCGATATCTAGGTGGTTTGTTGGTTCATCTAATATTAATAAATTTGGTTTAATTAATAATAGTTTAACAAAGGCAATTTTAGTTCTTTCTCCACCAGAAAAAGATGATATTTTTCTATCTAAATCTTCTTTATAGAAACCAAATTTAGATAGCATCATATTGATTAAATAATGGTATTCATATCCACCATTTTCAATAAAAATATTTTGTTTTTTTCCATATTCATCAATTAATTTAGTATTATTTGGATTTTGTGAAATTTCTTCTTCCATTTCAGTTAATATTTTTTCTTGATTTATTAAATTAGAAAAAACGGATAATACTTCTTCATTAACAGTATTATCAATATTAGAAATGACATCTTGAGATAAATAACCAATGGTTGTTCCTTTTGCAAAAGATATATCTCCACTTGTTTTATCAACTTGATTTAATAATATTTTTATTAATGTCGTTTTACCGTTTCCATTTGGACCAATTAAGGCAAGGCGATCATTGTCATTTAAAGAAAATGAAACATTATCAAATAAGATTTCATCTCCAAATTCTTTTTTTAACTGTTGAATATTTAATATTTGCATACAAAACTAATTATTATATAAATTGATATTTTTACAAGAAAAAAATATAGAATATTAAATTTTTTATTTATTAAAAAAAGAAATAATAAATAATTATTATTTTTATTGACTATCTATAAATTAATCCATACAATTATTTCGTCTTTTGTTTAGTTTTATTAAACTTTTAATTTAAAATTAGAAAACTTTATTAAGGGGGAATAAAAGATGACAGTTATTGGAAAAAAGATTAAACGACTTCGAACGCTTAATAATCTTACTCAAGAAGAACTTGCTTCAAGATGTGATTTAACTAAGGGTTATATTTCTCAACTTGAAAATGATTTGACTTCTCCTTCAATTGCAACACTTGTAGATATTCTAGCGGTGTTAGGAACAAATCTTAATGAGTTTTTTTCTTTAGATACGGTTACAGAAAAAATAGTTTTTACAAAAGAAGATTATTTTTCTAAGGAAAATGATTATGGAGCGATAACTTGGTTAGTTACGAACGCTCAAAAGAATGAAGTAGAACCAATATTGTTGACTTTATATCCTAATCAAGCAACACCAATTGATTATCCCCATGAAGGAGAAGAATTTGGTTATGTCTTAGAAGGATCAATTCTTGTTTGTTTGGATAATCAAAAAATTAAATGTAAAAAAGGTGAAACATTTTATTATGAATCATCAAAAACGCATTATTTAAAGAATACATCTAAAAGTAATGCTAAGGTTATTTGGATTTCAAGTCCACCAAATTTTTAAGGAGTAAAAAAATATGCAAAACGAAGAATATATTATTGAATTAAAAAATGTTTATAAAAAATTTGATGATGCTGACTCATATGTAGTAGAAGATTTTAATTTAAAAATTAAAAAGGGAGAATTTGTTACTTTTCTTGGTCCTTCTGGATGTGGTAAGACAACTACTTTAAGAATGATTTCTGGATTTGATACTCCCACTAAAGGTCAAATTTTATTAAATGGAACTGATATTAGTTCTTTACCACCTTATAAAAGACCAATTAATACTGTTTTTCAAAGATATGCTTTATTTTCTCATTTAAATGTTTATGAAAATATTGCTTTTGGATTAAATTTAAAAAAAGTTCCTTATAAATATAAAGATAGAAAAGGTAATGAAAAGATTAAAATGGTTCATTTATCAAAAGATGAAATTTCTAATAAAGTGAAAAAGGCTCTTGAAATTGTTGATTTAGAAGAATTTGAAACAAGAGATATTTCTACTTTATCTGGGGGACAACAACAAAGAATTGCTATTGCTAGAGCAATTGTTAATGAACCAGAAATTTTATTATTAGATGAACCACTTGGAGCATTAGATTTAAAAAAGAGAAAAGAAATGCAATTAGAATTAAAAGAAATGCACAAGAAACTTGGTTTAACTTTTATTTATGTCACTCATGATCAAGAAGAAGCGTTAACTATGTCTGATACTATCGTTGTTATGGCTGATGGAATAATTCAACAAATTGGTAGTCCTAAACAAATTTATGATGAACCATCTAATGCTTTTGTTGCTGATTTTATTGGGGAATCAAATATTTATACTGGTATTATTTTTGATAATCATCAAGTAAAGATTTTAGGAAAGTTATTTCCAATGGTTGATGATTTTCCACTTCATGAAAAAGTTGATGTTGTTTTAAGACCAGAAGATATAATTATTACTGAAAAAGGCTGTGGGACAGTTGATGGTATTATTAAATCAAAGATTTTTAAAGGTATTCATTATCAATATGTTATTATGGTTGGTAAAAATGAAGTAACTGTTCAATCTACTTCTTCATATCCACTTGATGTAATTGTTGGACTTAAAGTTGAAAAAGAAAATGTCCATATTATGCATAGAGAAGTTACTAGTAATATTTTTCAAGGATATATCAATAAAAATAATAAACTCGTTTTTGCGGATGCTGAATGGGATTGTGATCTTACTCAATTATTAAAGAATTCTTCTCTTGATGAAGAAGGTTATTTAGTTTCTTCTAAGAAAGAAAAATATGATTTGAATGATGCAGATATTATTATTGATGTTGATATGAATGATATTGAGATGTTAGATAATGTTGAAGAAGGAAATGTTGTTGGTAAAATAATTCAATTGGTTTATAAAGGTGATCATTATCAATATATTGTAAGAACTGAAGAAGAAGATTTTGTTGTTGATAGTGAATGGACTTGGAATGAGCAAGATATGGTTTCAATTAGAATTAATCCTAATAAGATGAAATTGAAACTTAAAGGAGATATTAAGAATTATGAAGTTTAGATTTCAAAGAAAATATCTTTCTATTCCTTATATTTTATTTCTAATTTTATTTGTTGTAATTCCAATTTTAATCATTATTTATTATGCTTTTACTGATAAAAATACTGGTTCTTTTTCTTTTATTAATTTGCAAAACTTTTTTAATGATAAAACAAATGTTGATGTTTTGATTATTTCATTAGTTTTTGCTTTATTAAATACGATTATTTGTTTATTAATCGGTTATCCTATTGCTTATATTTTGGCGAATAAAAAAATTAATAAGAATAAAGTTTTAATCTTTTTATTTATTATGCCAATGTGGATTAATTTTGTTATTAGAACTGCGGCGACTAGAGAGTTATTAACTTGGATTGGTTTAGGAGGGGGAAAATATCCAGAACTAGCAACATTAATTGGTTTAGTATATAACTATTTACCATTTGTTAT
>CAZOAE010000106.1:0-3423 GCA_964577725.1 uncultured Erysipelotrichaceae bacterium
CCCCATTCTTCTGGAATTAAATCATATTGAGCAAGCTCATCACGAACACGATCAACATTCGCAGTTGGTTTATCAATTTTATTAATAACAACAATTATAGTTACACCCGCTGCTTTAGCGTGATTAATTGCTTCTACAGTTTGAGGCATAACTCCATCATCTGCAGCCACAACAATTAAAGCAATATCAGTAATCGCCGCTCCCCTTGCTCTCATCGCAGTAAACGCTTCATGTCCAGGAGTATCTAAGAAAGTAATTTTCTTTCCTTGTATTTCTTTTTGATACGCTCCTATTTGTTGAGTAATTAATCCAGCTTCTCCATCAGCAACATGAGAATCACGAATAGTATCAATTAATGTTGTTTTACCATGATCAACATGGCCCATAATAACAACAACAGGTGGTCTTTCAACTAGATCTTTTTCATCATCAACAATAACTAATTCTTCAAAATTTTCTTTATCAACAACTTCTTCTTTTTGGAAATCATATCCATAATTAACGCATACTTCTGCGATTAATTCATCAGATAAAGATTGATTAATATTAATCATTGTCTTTTTATTAATAAACAAAAACTTAATAATATCAGAGGAATTAAGATTAAGTTGTTTCGCTAATTCTCCAACTGTCACATCTCCAGTATATTTAAATACACCACCATTAACCTTATTTTGTGGAACATTTCCCTTTTTATTTTTATCAAAATGAGGAACATTTGAAACACGAGTAGATTCATTTTTATTAAATTTTCCAGTATTTTTCTTATTCGTAGCCATTCTTAATTTCTCCTTCCTATTAGCACGCTATACTAATCTTATAATTTCTTTTGCCATATTAATATCACTAAGACCAACACAAGCAACTTCATTCTTATTAAAAATGTATGCAAGTTCTTTCTTAGTAAATATTCTAATAACATCAACATTATAATATTCAGCCTTTGCTAAATATTTTTTTTCTTGAGTACTTGAAATATCACTTGCAAGTACCATTAATTTTATTTTATTAGATATTAATCTAATTATAACATTCTCTCCAAAATAAATTTTTTTTGCACAAAACCCAAATTGAAGTAACGCAATAATTCTATCTTTTGATGATTTCATATAATTCACTATATATTTCTTCTGGAATTTTACATTCTAATGCTTTATCTAAACACTTACTTTTTTGTGCTTTTTCAATTGCTTCAATACTTTTTTTCAAATATGCGCCACGACCATTTGCTCTACCAGTAAGATCAACAAAAACTTGACCTTCTTTATTTTTTACTATTCTTATTAAATCTTTTTTAGGGCAAATATCTTGTGTTGCTAAGCACTTTCTTAAAGGAATTTTCTTTTGCATTATTCTTCGTAATATTCATCATAATCATCATAGTCGATATCATCATCTTCTAGATAATCTTCATCTTCATATTCTTCATCAAAAGCATCTAATTCTTCTTGAGTGTAAATTTCCATTCTAGTTGTTTCTTTAGTAGTTTTCTCTACTTTTTCTTCCTTAACTTCAGTTTTCTTCTTTACATTAGTTCCTTGATTTGATTTTTTCTTCTTTTCTTCTTCAATTTGTTTTTCTAAATCAGCAAGAGAAACTTTTGGTTGAAGAATAACAGGTTTAAATTCAACAACTGGTTCTTCTACCTTTTCTTCTTCTACTTCATTTTCTACTTCTTCTTCATTATCAAATTCTTCTTCGTATTCTTCTTCATCAAATTCTTCAACTTCTTCAACTGGAGTAGGATTTAATAATTCTTCTTGGCGTTTCTTTCTTAATTCTTCTTCCTTAGCAATTTGCTCAAGTAAAGCATTTCTTCTTTCTTCAAAAATCATTGCTTCTTCTTCTTTTTTCATTTCATCAATTGTTAAGAAAGAAACATTATTTTCATTAGCAAAATCTTCATCTTTAACATCTATTTTAACTTTTGCTAATTTTGATGCTAAACGAACATTAACTCCACGCTTACCAACTGCAATACGGAAATCACCATTTTTAACAATCGCAAGAGCGGAACCATCTTCATTAATATGAACACCAACAACTTGTGCTGGTTTCAAACATTCTGCGATAAATAATCCTTTATGAATGTGATATTGAATAACATCAATCTTTTCTTTATTTAATTGAGAACAAATTTTTTGAATTTTTGATCCACCTTGTCCAATACAAGCACCAACTGGATCAACATTAATATCATTTGTTGAAACAGATACTTTAGATCTTTCTCCTGCTTCACGAGCAATATCTTTAATAATTACAGTTCCATCATAAACATCATGAATTTCTTCTTCAAATAATCTTTTTAAAAATCCAGTACACGCTCTTGAAATAGTAATCCCTGAATCTCCAGAAGAACTTACACCAGATAAATAAACTTTAATTTTTTGTCCTATATCAAATTTTTCATCACCAATTTTCTCTGTATCTTTTAATACAACTGATGTTCTTCCTAAATTAACTAAAATAGGATCTGTTTTTTCAACTTCACCAGAAATAACTTCATCAATCTTATCCGCGTACATATTTAAAATAGCAACTTTTTCTGCTTCTTTTATCTTTTGTTTTAAAATTGATTTAAACTTCATTGCATCTGCTTTTTTAAAATCATCAACATCAACTGGAATCAAATATTCATCTCCAACATTAATATTTGGATTTGTTTCTCTTGCTTCTTCTAATGAAATTTCTAAAGCATCATCATTAACATCTTCAACAACAGTTTTAACATTAACAATATCTATAATTCCTTTTTCTGGAACAATATCAACTCTTACTACTAAATCTGGTAATCCATCAATATGTTTCTTTTTAACAACTGTTTCAAATGTTTCCTTTAACGCATTAATTGTAATTTCTTTTGCAATTCCTTGACTTTCAAGTGCTTCAATAGCTTCTAAAAATACTTTTTTATTCATACCCTCTCCTTAAATATTTTTAAACTTTAATTGTTAATTTTGCTTTGTAAATATTAGAAAATAATATTTCAACTTTTAATGTTCTTGCTTTATCTTTGTAAGAAAGAATAATACTTTCATCACTAACTTCAAGTAAATTTCCTACATAAGTATTTAACCCTTTAATAGGATTAATTAATTTTATTTCCATATATTTTCCTAAAAGTAATGGAAATTTACTAAAATCAGTAATTGGTTTATCAACTCCAGAAGTAGAAACATCTAAACAATATTCATCTTGAATTAAATCCAATTCATCAAGTTTAGGCGAAATATCTTCACTTAATACAACTATTTCATCTAAATCAATAGGCGATAAATCTTCTCTTTCAACAAATATCTCTAAAACATTTTCTTTCCCTCGTCTAATATAACGAAGTTGATCAATAACCATATTATGTTTTAATACAATATCGTTCAAACCATTAAATAAATTTTCTTCTAAAGTAGTCAAACTAATCCCTCC
>CAZOAE010000107.1:0-3347 GCA_964577725.1 uncultured Erysipelotrichaceae bacterium
TATTAATAAAACGCCTAATGATTTCTTAATAGATTTAAGATTAAGAAAAGGAATGGAATTATTAACTAATAGTGATATGACAATTATTGAAATTAGTTTTGATGTAGGTTTTTCTAACGCTAGTTATTTTACAGAAATGTTCCATAAATACTATAATTTAACTCCTAAAGAATATCGAAAAAAGTTTAAAAACAACGATATAATTGATTAAATCCCTATCTTTTATTATATTATTATTACGAGGTTATTATGGAAAAAATAGAATTTTCAAATCAATCTGTTATCGTTACATTTATTAAAGATGAAAAAAGATTGATTATCAAAGAGAAAAAAGTTAAATTAATTGAAAATCAAGTACTTGATGATGAATATTCACATTATGATCTTTTAAGATCAAATATTGTTAATATAAAATATAACTCTACTGTTTTAAAAGAAAAAAATGAAAAAATTAAACCACTTATTTATGTCGGTCTTATTTTATTAATTATTGCAACAATTATATTAATTGCTTCTCATCAAACAGCGGTATTATTAATTCATTTTATTGCTTTTTTATTAATTTTGATTGGTATCTGTGGAAAAGATGGAAAAAGTAAAAAAAATGGTAATTTAATTTTTACAAATCATTTTAATCACGAAATTTATCATAGCAATTATTTTTTTGATGAAGAACAAATACAACAAATAATAGAATTTATTAGAGAAAAAAACTAATTTATGAATAAATAAGATATAATAAATATATAACA
Source organism: uncultured Erysipelotrichaceae bacterium (assembly GCA_964577725.1). Classification (GTDB taxonomy): domain Bacteria; phylum Bacillota_I; class Bacilli_A; order RFN20; family CAG-449; genus CAG-449. The sequence continues at coordinate 753 of CAZOAE010000107.1, forward strand.
ATATTTATTTGCCTTTTTGATATTTTATTGTTATTCTTTATAAGGTTATGTTTGAAGTTATTATTGATGCGTTAAAAGATAGTTTAATTATATTTATAGTAGTTTTTGCCTTTTATATTCTACTATCTTTTTTTGAATCAAAATTATCTTCTTTACTTGAAAAAAATAAAAAAGTATCACCAATTTTAGGCTCTGCTTTTGGATTAATTCCCCAATGTGGTGTATCAATAATTGCAAGTGATTTATATTTAAAAAATCATATAACAATGGGTACTTTAGTAGCGATTTTTATTAGTTGCAGTGATGAAGCATTACCTATTTTGTTTTCTTCTAGCAAACATTTCTTTTATATTTTATTATTATTAATTATTAAATTTGTTGTTGGTTTTATTGTCGGTTTCACTCTTGATTTAGTATTATCAAAGCAAAAAAATGAAGTAAAAGAACATCATAATCATTGTCATCACGAAAAAGAAATTCATATTGGCTGTTGTCATCATCAAATTGATAATGAAGAAGAAAATAAATGGCATTTACATTTAATTCACCCTTTATTACATTCATTAAAATTATTATTATATATTTTTATTATTAATTTAATTTTTGGATTATTAATATATTTTGTTGGAGAAGAAACAATAAATACTTTCTTATCACAAAATACTTTTCTCGCTCCTTTATTTAGTTCTATTATTGGTTTTATTCCTAATTGTGCTTCTTCTGTTATTATTTCTAAATTATATATTTTAGAAGCATTACCATTCGGTGGTTTAGTCTCTGGATTAATAATGAATGCTGGATTAGGAACAATATATTTAATAAAAGATAAGGAACATAAAAAAGATACTTTATTAATATTAGGAATACTTTTTATAGTTAGTAATATTGTTGGTTATCTTTGTTTATTTATTAGTTAGATTATGAAAAAATTAGATGAATTAAGATTACAAATAGATTCTATTGATCAAGAAATTGTTTCTTTATTTGAAAAAAGATTAGAGATTTGTAAAGAAATTGGAAAAACAAAAAAAGAAAATAATATTGCTATTTTAAATACGAAAAGAGAAGAAGAAGTAATTAAAAAAAATTCTTCTTTAATAAAGGAAGAATTTAAAAATAGTTATATTAAATTAATAAAATTAATCATAGAAGAAAGTAAAAAAGTCCAATAATTAACCTATTTGATTAAAAATAAAGGTTTCTACTTCATCATAATTAATGCCTAATGATACTGCGAATTCTTGATAGATTCCTTTTTTTAATGAATCATAATATTCTCTATCTAACATAGATAATGTATGTTTAGTTAGTTTCAATTCTTCATTTTGTAAATGAAGTGATTTAATAATTTGGCAAATACCATATAAATCTCCAGATTTATAAATTTCTTCAAATTTTGCTTTTCTAATTTTTTGATCATTATCCCATATTTTAGTCATTTTTGGCATTTTATTAATTATTTCTAATATTTTTTCTTTTTCTAAAACTGGTCTAATTAATGTTAAATTATCACATGGAATGAAGATTTTGGTTTGATTTTTTTCATTTTCAAAATAAGGTTTTAAAATAAAATATTCTTTATTTTTTCCACCAAAAGACATTTCTTGTTTGTCAACAATTGTACAAACTCCCGAATTTTTTGTTACTACAACATTTCCTATTTTCATATATTTCCTCCAAGCAGTTAGATAACACGAATTAGATTAACTAAAACAGGATTTACATCTGTAACACGCTTCTATAATTATTATAACTGATTTTTTTATTTTTTTCTAATCTTAAATTTTTATAAAAATTTCAAAGAAAAAAAATCTTCTCTTTTTTCAAGAAAAGATTTCTTATTCTAAATATAAAATTATTTTATTTTCTTTTAATGTTCTTTTTAAATCAATTACCCTTTGATTCATTGATCCACGAAATTTTAACATTAAATTCTTTTGTTCTAAAATGAAAGGTCCATCAACTAATATATCAATATATGAAAGCATCTCATCAGTATAAGAAGTATATTTTTTACCACCTTTAATCAAATCTTGATCTAAAATGTAACCAGTATAACACCATATATTTTTATAAGGATATTTTTCTTTAATTTTTCTTAGTAATACCACTAATACTTGTTGGTTTTCTTCTTCAAAAGGTTCTCCCCCTAATAGTGAAAAGCCATCAATATAACTAGGGCTTAATAAAGTTAATATTTTATTAATTGTTTCTTCATTAAATTTTTGACCATAAGCAAAATCCCAAGTCATTTTATTAAAACAATCTTTACAATGATTTCGGCAGCCAGATACAAACAATGAAACTCTAACTCCTAAACCATTAGCAATATCGCAATTTTTTATTTCTCCATAATTCATAATTATAAATGCAATACTCGATCTTTAATTTCTTGAGTTCTTCCTTGATTCCAATATTGTGAGCCAATATATCCACAAGTTCTTCTTGCTACATTCATTTTTGATTGATCTTTATTTCCACATTGAGGACATTCCCAAAATAATTTACCATCATCATCTTCTTTTATTTGAATTTCACCATTATATCCACAGCATTGGCAATAATCACTTTTTGTATTTAATTCAGCATACATTA
>CAZOAE010000108.1:0-3342 GCA_964577725.1 uncultured Erysipelotrichaceae bacterium
AACAAGCAACAAAAATCATTTATAAAATTGATCCAAATGCTTTTATTACAGTAACTGATGCAAAAAAAGTTTTTGGAAAATTTTTCATAAAACCAATGAGATAAAGGAGAATACAAATGTACACAAATGAAGATTTAGCAAATTTAATTTTTCCTAATGTAACAGAAACTATATTAGATTTAGAAAAAAAATATCCAGAAAGAAATTTACCCGAACACGCAGAAGTAACTAGATTTGCCCCTAGTCCTACTGGTTTTTTACATACTGGCTCATTATTTACTGCATTAATCGCACAAAAAGTTGCCAATCAAACAAATGGTATTTTTTATACACGATTAGAAGATACAGATACAAAAAGAGAAATTGAAGGTTCTGGTAAAGAACTTTTAGATCAACTCGCAGTATTTAATATTATTCCTAATGAAGGTTATTTAGGTAATACAGAAAGTGGAAACTATGGTCCTTACACTCAATCATCACGTGCGGATATATATAAAATAGTTATTAAAGAATTATTAAGACGAGGTAAGGCTTATCCTTGTTTTTGTACCCATGAAGACTTAGATGCTTTGAGAAAAGTTCAAGAAGCAAATCATCTTGTTCCTGGATATTATAAACAATATGCAAAATGTCGTAGTTTATCATTAGAAGAACAAATTAATCGTATTAAAAATGGAACTCCATATGTTATAAGATTTAGATCAAGTGGTGATCATAATTTAAAAATGGAAGTTAATGACTTAGTTCGTGGTCATCTATTTTTATCAGAAAATGATCAAGATATAGTTATCTATAAATCTGATGGATTACCAACATATCATTTTGCTCATTTAGTTGATGATCATTTTATGAGAACAACAATAGTTTCTCGTGGAGAAGAATGGTTACCATCACTAACAATACATCTAGAATTATTTAATACATTAGGTTGGAAAGCACCAAAATACGCTCATTTACCAGTAATAATGAAATTAGATAATGGTAATAAAAGAAAACTATCAAAAAGAAAAGATAATGAAGCAGCAATTTCATATTTCCTAAAAGATGGCTATCCAGTAGAAGCAATCAAAGAATATCTATTTACTATTGCTAATTCAAACTTTGAAGAATGGCATACAGAAAATAAAAATTTAACTCAAGATGATTTCCCTTTTACATTCGATAAAATGTCATTAGATGGAGCATTATTTGATTTAGAGAAATTACAAAATATTTCTAAAGAAATAATCGCATCATATTCAGCAGAAAAAATGCTTGAAGAAATGAAAAAATATACCGCAATTTATGATTTGAATTTTAATAAAATAATTAATGATAATCCAGAATATTTTGTTCAAATAATGAATATTGAAAAAGATCGTGAAAATCCAAGAAAAGATTATATTAGATATGGAGAAATATTTGATAAAGTTAAATTTTTATATGAACCATATTACACTCAATTAATGGAAGAAAATACTTTACCGTTTAACCAAAACTTTGATAAAAATTTAATCATCAATATTTTAAATGAATTTTCTTCAACATTAGATTTAAGTAAAACTGAACAAGAATGGTTTAATTCATTAAAAGAACTTGGATTAAAATATAACTTTGCAAACAACAATAAAGAATATAAAAAGAATAAAGAACTATATATTGGTCATATTGGAGATGTCGCTGAAATGATTAGAATTGCTTTAACTTCTTCAAAACAATCACCTAATTTATATTACATTTTGAAAATATTAAAAAATGAAGAAGTTACTAGAAGAATAAAAAAAGCAATTGATTTAATTAAATAAATGTGTTGTAATATTAAAGCAACACACTTGGTCCATTAGTGGAACTGGCTAACACGTTTCCCTCTCAAGGAAAAGAATAGGAGTTCAAGCCTCCTATGGATCACCATTATGTTGTTTATGCGCCTTTATCTAGGCGCTTTTTTTAATACTTTCTTATTTATATTTGAAAAAATAACTATTACCTATTATAATCTATATGAAAAGTAACGCTACCGAGTGTTACAAAATGCTAATAGCATTCTAATTTACATCATCAGGTCATAGAAGATGTAAGTTATAATGCTATTTTTTTTAGGAGATTTTATGAAAAAAATTATTAACTACTTTACACTCAAAGAATGGATTATTTATTTATCTAGTGTTTTCACGATTATAATTTGTTTTATTATATTTAAAAATGACAATTACTTAAATTTAATTGGAACATTAATCGGTGTAACATCTTTAATCTTTATCGCAAAAGCAAATCCAATTGGTCAAATATTAACTATTATTTTCTCTATATTTTATGGATTAGTTTCATTAAAATATAATTATTATGGTGAAATGATTACATATATGTTTATGACTTTACCAATCGCAGTATTTACATTGATTATTTGGTTAAAAAACCCATATAATGGTAAAAAAAATGAAGTCAAATTAATCTCATTAAAAAAACAAGAATATATCTTTATGTTCATTTTAACTTTAATTATAACTTTTATTTTCTATTTTATATTAAAATCATTAAATACAAATAACTTATTAATTTCAACTATTTCAGTATCAACAAGTTTTATTGCTTGTTATTTATCATTTAGAAGAAATAGATTCTATGCTTTAGGTTATGCTTGTAATGATATAGTATTAATTATTCTATGGATACTAGCAAGTATTGAGGATATTACTTATACATCATTAGTCATTTGCTTTATAACATTTTTAATTAATGATATTTATGGTTTTATTAATTGGACTAAACTATATAAAAAACAAAGCACTAATTAATCGTGTTATTGTTCATTAAATCCGAAAATTCTCTTAAAAATTGATCTAATGATATCGCTTCTAAATTTCCATTATATGCAATAGAAACACGACCTGTTTCTTCCGATACAACAACAGTAACTGCATCACTAATTTCACTTATACCAAATGCAGCACGATGTCGAGAACCATATTTACCAGTTAATGCCCTAGTAGTGGGAGTATAATAAACAGAAGCTGCAATAATCATATTGCCTCTTATAACAACCGCTCCATCATGTAATCTTGTTCCTTCATAAAAAATTGTTTCTAAAATTTCTTGACTTACTGGAGCGTTTATTGTCGTTCCAGATTTAATAACATCATCAAGATTTGTAGATTTTTCAAATGTCATAATCGCGCCAGTTTTTGCTCTTGATAAACTATGAACAGTTTCATCAATTATTTGATACAATCTATCTTTATTATATTTTGAAACATCTTTTCTTTTTTTTTTTTGTGGTTTAGTAAAAAAGTTTCTAAATTCCGATATATTTACAAACACAAACATAATTAATGAAATAATAAAAATAGACAATAAAATCAATCC
>CAZOAE010000109.1:0-3216 GCA_964577725.1 uncultured Erysipelotrichaceae bacterium
TAAATCAATGTAAAATCTATTTGTAGATAATTTTATTAAAATTAATCAGCAGCCCAATAAAATCCTTCACTTCCAATATACTTTGGAGAACTAATTGCATTAATTTTTTCGTTAACCTTTTCTTCATTCGCAGTAGCAGAATAATTTGAATAAATTACGCTACTATTAAAGTCAAAGAAACCAACCATTGAAGGTACAATTTCATCACCATTTTTAAATAAACTATCTAATGTAGTCATAGAAAATCTATACTCTCCACCAACATAAAAGTGAAAATCCATACCATCTCTTAACATACCAAGTGTAAATTCTTGTCCATAAGTTACACTAGTTCCAGTATAACAATTATCTTTATGTCTAGCAGTTGCATTACTCACTCCTGGATTCCAAGCATATTCTAAATTTTCAACTTCACAAACACCATAATTTGTCCAATTTGAATTCTCATTCCAACCAATCTCTGCATCTAAGAAAAATATTATTTTATTATTCTCAGGGGCAGTATTATCTTCGGTTGATGTAAAAATTCCAATTTTTGGATACCATTCAATTGAAGCAACACTTTGAATAGAAAATGTACATTCTACGTACCATTTTGTTGATTCAATACCTTTAACAATAATATTTGTTGAATTATCTTCAGTTTCAATTATAGTATCGCCATCTGTAGATTTAACTGTTAATTCATATTTATATACTTCAATATTTATTTCACAAAATTGTGTTGTATCAATTGGATTAGTAATTCTAATTTTTGCATCTCCTACAGAATTTGCATTAATTATTACATCATTATCATAATTACTAGTTATAGATATATACTCTTTTCCAGAAATTATTTCATAAATAAAATCATAATCACTAACACCTTCATAATATTCAAAATCTATAAATGATTTAATATTTCTAGATTCATAAATACACATTTTGTAAGTATCTTCCTTCGCACTTATTTCTTTTAGACCAGATTTTATTTCAATAGGAAAATTCCATTGTTTATTTTTATTCTTTAACTTAAATGTAATATTAAAATTCCCACATTTTAAAATATTTATAAAGGTATTAAAATATGTAATCACTTTTGTATTTTTTAATGCTTCATTATTTATCTCTAAGACATCTTTTTCATTAGAAGTAATAGAAATATCAAAATAATTATCAATATCATTTGAGTTACCACCTTCGCTTAAATTATCTATAGATAAAAGACTTTCAATATCTATCTTTTCAATTAAATATTCTTTTTTATATGTAATAAAATAATTTCCTAATTCATCAACATTAACAAATTTATCATTTAAAGCAAACATAAATTCAACTTTATCAAAATCATATATTAACGAAAGTTCTCTATCTATTTCATTTGGTAATTTTGCTTGAACACTACTAGAATTAAAATCTAAAAAATTTATACTTTCAATTTTAATAGTTTCTTTATAACCATCTATTGGTTGTAAAACAAAATCATAAGAAATATCACTTACCCAAAATCCATAATCACTATCATATTTAGTTGTAACTGAACAGACATATTCGCCATTTCCTTCATTACAAACAACAAAAGTATCTAATGTTTCAATATATAAAGTCATATCAATAAAAGATTTCCTTGTTGAATTTTTAACAATTGTATGTAATGTATGATTTGTTTTACCTACATTTGTTTTTTTGTTTTTTATAACTTTTTCTTTTACTTTTGATTCTTGCTCTTTTTCATAGTCACAATAAAATGACAATAATTCTAAATCATTTTCTTCATTTTCATTATTTTGAGAAGATTCACTTGATGCAAAATTATTAGATTGTTCACTCACTGATGAACTTCCAAAAGATTCACTACTTGAATATTCCCCATTTGTAATAGAACTATTATTTACAGAACTACAACCTATTAATAATAATGGTATTAACAATAAAATACTTTTCTTTTTCATATAATTTCCTTCTTTCTAAGAAAATTATCCCCCCCCCCCCCCCGCATTTCATTGTCCATTAATATCGTATTTAATTTTTAAATAATTATATTTAGAATAAGGAATTCTTTTTTCTTTTTGTAATCTACCAACCACAATACCTGGATGAATTGAAAGTTTATTTGCTAAATTAATAATTGAATCTTCATTAATATATTTTAATTCATTAATATATTTTGAAGGAATTAAAGTTTCCATAGCAAATATATCCGCTTCTAATTCTAATTCACTATCATCAAATTCATTTTCTTGATTAATAATCATTTTTCTTTTATGTTTTTGTAAAATATGCTTTAATTCATGAAAAAAACTGAACCAAAACTTATCATTATACGCTCCACGAGTATTAAGTGCCATCATTACTTTTTCATTATCAATCCATTTAACAACACCATTAATATTAGAATTTTTTAAAGAAGGTAATATTACTAACGCTACTCCACATTCATTTAACAACTCTTTCATTTTAGGATAAAAGATATTAGAATCTTGAAGTGTCATACTTCTTAATATATCTATATTTTGTTTAATTTTTTCTTCATTAAAAGGTTTGGTTATTTGTTTTTTTGCACTTGAAGAAGCAAGAGAAACCCAAACATTTTTACATACGATATTTTCTATTGTTTCTTCTTTTGTATTAATCGCAGTTCTATAAAAAGAATAAATATCTTTATTACAATGTAAAGTTAAAGATGAAACCATTGATGCCAAGCGTAATTTACTTATTGCTTCTTCTGTTGAATCTTCTTTCTTAATTATTTTTAAATTAATTAAGAATTTTTTATCAATCATTTTATATATTTTCTTTTCTTCTTCAAAATTTTCTTTTGCTTCCAATTCAATTTTCCAAGCATCATAACTAGATTGTAAATTTAGCCATAATTCAATACTAGTTCCAATTAATTTAGAAATCTTATATGCAATATCTGGTGTAATTGTTGCATTTTCTGCGAGAATTAAACTTATTTGCTTACCAGATATCCCTAAACGCTTTGCAAATTCATCTTGTGTTAACTGCACTTCTTCTAAATATTCTTTTAAATAATATCCAGGATGAAATACTTTATTAATTTTTTCACTCATAATGTTTACTTACCTCCATAATTTTTACACAAACCGCTACTACATATATATTCATATCATTACTAGTAATTGCCTTTTCATTTTCATCTAATGGAAATAAAATTAATCTAAATCCAGTAGTCTTTCCTAAATATATAGAATATTGATTTTTAAGATTTCC
>CAZOAE010000110.1:0-3161 GCA_964577725.1 uncultured Erysipelotrichaceae bacterium
TTATTGATAAATAATAAAGTATATATATTAGCAATTAAGATCCAAACTAAAATAAACGAAAAGAAATCTAAAAGTATTGCAATTATTCTTTTATTATTAGTTTTCATAAGGTCTCCTTAATGATTGATTTTTAATTTCTTTTTCTTTTTTTATAAAATCATTATATTCTTCTATTTTTTCAAAAGGCTTAAATACATCTAAATCTAAAACCATTGTCGTAGATAATAAATCGTGAATACATTGTCCACTTTTTAAAATAATACAAAGTATAAAAGAAATAAGCAAAGGAATACCAATAGTAAATAAAGACAATAAAACTTCAATTAATAAAAATGATAAAAATCTAGTAGTCAATAATAGCATATTGCAAGGGACATAAAACTTATTAACAACACTTATTCTCATTATTTTTTTCCCAATACTTGAACGATATTTATTAGTTAATGGTACAATATACAAAAATATAATCATTGGTAATAAAAAACTCAATATTTCAATAACTAATTCAATCATATAAATATTTGCTTGTAGATTATCAATAATTCCTTCTTTATAAGAAATAATATCATTACTTGCTTCTAAAAAAACATCATCACAAAACTTTAATCTACCACTTTCATCAATTTCACTTATAAATTCACCATCTTTAAAATTATTACTTTCTTTTTTTAAATTATTAAATTTTTCAATATCAAATTTACTATAAAAAGCATTTAAGTAATAAATATATTCATCACTATTTCCATTTTCATAAATGTACTCTTTAATATTTAATAATTTATATCCACTTGTATATGCAGAAATAATTTCTTTTTCTTCATCTTTAAAATCAACAATAACTTTATATTCATTATCAACAAAAACAAATAATCCACTTCCAATTTTTTCAACAACTAAATTAGTTTGTTTTTCATTATAAGAAAAATAATTATTAGCAATAGGCAAAAAAATTAAATATTGAAAAAATAGACTTGTCAATAAAACGATTAACAAATCTATTAAAAATGCCGTAACTCTTTTTTTTGATGAACACTTATCCACTAGCATTTTTAAAAAATTCTTTCTTATTTTTCTATATCAGTATTATTTTCTTCAACAATATCTAATTTATCATTGTTATCAATACATTCTACATCAATTATTTTTTCAGTTTCTAAATCTTCTTTAATTTTTTCTTCAAATGTTGTGTTTATTACTTCCTTTTTCATATCTTCAATAACATATGTCTTTGCTAAATAATCGTGAATAGCAAATCTTTTTTGTGTGAACATCATTGTCATTAATGAGATAATCATTGGAACATAATAAAATACTTGCGAACCTAATATTTCAATAATAACAATAGTTAAATAACGAGTTAATAATTGTCCAAAATGGATTTGTTCATATTTTTCGCCATCTTTACTTAAACTTAACTTAAAAATTAATTTACCAATAGTTTTACCTTTCTTTAATATTAAAGGCATCACTAAATAAACAATCGTTCCACTTAATAAAATTCCAATTATTTTACTCAAATTTAAGTAAAATGAACAAGAAGAATAAGCATCTTTATAAACTTCATCATAAGTATATAAATAATTTAATGCACTATTATATTCAGTGACATAAAATTCGTATGTTTCATCTTTATCTCCAATTAAAGTAAATGTTTTACTTTCTTCATTATATTCAAATACATCTGTCGCTTTTATTTTTCGACTAATATATTCATCTAATTCTTTATTATCTTCAGTTTTATAACTTTCATCACTATATAAATCAATTAATATTTGATCATACTCACTACTTTTATTAATATCAAACTTATTAATAACTAATACTAGTCCATCATCAGTTTTAGTGACAATATTTTTTTCAACTAATATCGTTTCATAAACTTGATATTTTTCTTGATAATCAGTAGTAACATTAATAATCGGTTGAATTGCAAAACTAGTTAATAAAATCATTAATATATAAAATATCACTAAATCAATAACTGCTGCCCATATTCTTTTTGAACTACTTGTTGATGTATTATTCATTTTTTTATCCTCGCTTTGTTTATTTTAACATAAAATCATAATTTATCATAGTTTTTAATATAGTTTATAAGAGGTTATTAATATGTCGAAAATTAAAACTCATTTAATCACACCAACTGACACCATAGAATCAATATGTAATCAATATGCTTGTTCCCAAGAAGAATTAAAGAAATTAAATCCAACATTAACTGGTAAACTAATTATAGGTCACATTCTTTATATAGAAGTTTCTTCAATAACCATAAGTAATGAAGCTATATCATTATATAATCATATTGTTTTTATTACTAGAAATGCGTATATATCTTATATAAATAAATTTAATGATTATATTTTAATTGAAAACAATCTTTTTAAACTATATTTCAATTTATCAAAAGAGTTATTCAAAAGCGAAAATGATCAATCATTATTTTATGTTTATTCTAAAAATATTTATCAACTTTTACTTAAATTCATTGATTATTTATTAGAACAAAATGAAGAAAATATAAAAATAATAAAAGAATCTTTACAAAAAATAATATTAAATATTTACGCTTTATTAAGTAATAATAAATACAATATTGAATTAAAAAACATTTCTAAAACAATAGAATCTAATATGTTGATTATTGCAAAGATACTTAATAATAACTATTATGAATCCTATGAAATATCAAAAAAGGAATGCAAAATGCATTCCTCATTATAATCATTTGAATTAAAACAATTATTTAATAATTGAGTTAACAGTTCCTGAACCAACAGTACGTCCACCTTCACGGATAGAGAATTTTGTACCTTGTTCAATTGCAACTGGAGCAATTAATTCTACAGTCATATCAACGTTGTCACCAGGCATACCCCTTTCACCACCAGCAGGTAATTCAATTACACCAGTAACATCAGTAGTACGGAAGTAGAATTGTGGTCTATAATTTGAGAAGAATGGAGTATGACGTCCGCCTTCTTCTTTGCTTAATACATAAACGCTTGCTTTGAATTGTGTATGAGGTGTAACACTTCCAGGTTTAGCTAGAACTTGTCCACGTTCAACATCTTCACGAGAAATTCCACGTAATAATGCACCAGCATTGTCTCCAGCTTGAGCGAAATCTAATGATTTTCTAAACATTTCAATTCCTGTAA
>CAZOAE010000111.1:0-3158 GCA_964577725.1 uncultured Erysipelotrichaceae bacterium
TATGTACTTTTGATAACATATATTTCAGTTTCCATAATATGTTTTAATTGATTAAAAAATACTAAGTGCTATAATAATTTGGTGCTTAGATAATTAAAACGAAAGAGGCGTTATTATGGAAGGAAATTATTTACCTTATTTATTATTAGGAATATTACTTGTTTTAGGTTTAACATCAACAAGATTAGTAAAAAAATTAAAACTACCAAATGTAACTGGTTATTTACTTATTGGATTAATTACCGCAATAGTTTGCTTATTTATTGATTCATTAACAAATAATTCTTTAGAATTGGTCAATAGTTTAGATTATTTGAATGATTTTATTTCTCCTATTGCGTTAGGATTTATCGCTTTATCAATTGGAGAAGAATTTAAAATTTCAAAAGTAAAAAAATATGGTAGCAATATTATTAGTATTACTTTATTACAAGCATTCGCTGCAGTGCTCTTTGTTGATATTTGTTTAATTATTATTTGTTTAATTACTAAACAAAATATTGCTATTGCTTTATGTTTAGGTGCTATTGCAACCGCTACTGCTCCTGCTGCTACCATTATGGTTATTAATCAATATAAAGCAAAAGGACCATTAGTCGATTTATTATTACCTGTTGTTGCATTTGATGATGCAGTTGGTTTAATTGTATTTGCTATCTCAATAGCAATTTCAAAAGTATTAATTACAGGTGCTGAAATAACAATTGTAACCCTTGTTTTGATTCCATTATTAGAAATTGTTGGTTCATTGTTATTAGGTTTATTTTTAGGTTGGTTAATGCACATAATTATTAAATTTTTTAAATCAAGAGATAACCATTCAATTAATATTATTGCATTTACTATTTTAGGTGTAGCAACTTGTGAAGCCCTTAATCAAATAGTAATTAATGGTCAAAACTTAGAATTTTCAAATTTATTATGCTGTATGATGATAGGTGCTGCTTACACAAACTTAACTAAAAATGATGAAGAATTCCATCTAGTAGAAAGAGATTTTGGTTTAATTAAACATTGGACTCCTTTCTTATTTATGCTTTTCTTTGTTCTATCTGGTACTCATTTAGTAAGTTCTGCTGTATCAATATTAGATAAGACTCAATCTAGTAGTTCAATTCCTTTATGGTTAATTGCTTTAATATTCATATGCTATCTTATAATGCGTTCATTAGGAAAATATTTCGGTGCATATATTGGTTGTAAATTTACAAAAAGAGAACCTAATATTACAAAATATTTAGGTATTACTTTATTACCCCAAGCAGGTGTTGCTATTGGAATGGCTCTAACTATCGGGGGATTAAATGAATTTAAAACAGATGGAATTGGTGATGCTATTGTAATTGTTGTTTTATGTGCAACATTAGTGTATGAACTTGTTGGTCCTTTATTAACTAAATGGTCATTAAACAAGGCTGGCGAAATTCCAGATGAAAATGGTAATTATCCTTATTTATCAAACGATAATTCAATAAGAAAATAAGTTAAAACCTCTAAAAAATTTAGAGGTTTTTATTTACTTAAAAAATGAAAATATTTAAATTAAAATCTTATTTTATGCTTTTTAACAAAATTTCTGCCGTATTAACATTTGTTGCAACAGGAATATTTATCACATCACATAATCTTAATAATGCTGAAATATCTGGTTCGTGGGGCAAAGATGTTAAAGGATCCCTTAAAAAAATAACCATATCTAGTTTTGAATCTGCAATCATTGAACCAATTTGTTGATCTCCCCCTAATGGTCCTGATTTCATTCTATTAACTTTTAAACCAGTTTCCCCCATTACTAGAGTTCCAGTTGTTCCAGTAGCAAATAATTCGTGTTCACATAAAACATCTTTATATTTATTTGCTAATTCTATCATTTCTGTTTTCTTTTTATCGTGAGCAATAAGTGCTATTTTCATTTTTGTTCATCCTCTTTAAATTTTTTTAATCCTTTAGTAGTTAATTCATGATTATATAATTCTTTAATTACTTTAAAAGGTATAGTAGCAATATCCGCTCCTGCTAAAGATGCTTGTTCAACATGATTAATATTTCTAATCGAAGCAGCAATAATTTGAGTTTTCTTTCCACTAATCTTTTTATATTCACTTATTTTCTTTATTAAATCATATCCAGAAGTATTATTTCCATTTAAATCATCTAATCTCCCCATAAATGGAGAAATAAATGTTGCACCTGCTTCCATTGCTAAAATTGCTTGTGATAATGAAAATACTAATGTTACATTCGTTTTTATATTTTTTTGAGATAATTTTTTACAAACTTTTAATCCATCTTCAGTCATAGGTAATTTTATAGTGATATTTTCATTATTAGCCATTTCAACAATTTGTAATGCTTGATTTAACATTGTTTCTTCATCACTTTCACTAACTTCTGCAGATATAGGTCCATCTATTAACATTAATATATTTTTAATTACTTCTTGTAATGTTTTTCCACTTTTCTTTAATAAACTAGGATTTGTTGTTGCTCCAGAAATAACTCCTAATTTACTTGCGCTTTCAATTTCTTCAATGATTGCACTATCAATAAATAATTTCATTTTACTTTATCTCCTTTAATAATTATTAATTTCATCAATAAATTCATCAAGCCATTGATATATATCAGCATTACTTAAATCATCATATTCTTCATATAATTCTTCTATCATATATTTTGCTCTTTCAAGAATTTTACTAACTTGATTTATATTTCCAATTTCAATACTTTGATCAGTTATATTTTCAATATGAAACGACACTTCATAAAAAAGTATACCTTTTGAATTTACTTTCTTTTCAACTTTAATATCCGCAAATTCTTCATAACTTAAATATAAAATTACATTATTTTTACTTGTTTTTATTTGTTCCCACATTATATTATTTTTTCTCCTATAACTTCATTATTATCTAAATTAAATACTTTAATAACTCCATTTTCTATAATAGCGTATTGTTTTATATTATCCTTAGGAATAGATGTTGAGCCAATATTAATATAAGTTACACCATTTATCTCAGTAATATCAAATATATGATAATGACCATAAATAACAATAGATCCTTTTTCTATACTTGGATCAACTTGATATTTTGATAAATGATGTCCATGAGTAAAATATATTTTTTTATTATTTATTTTTATAATTTTTTTCT
>CAZOAE010000112.1:0-3132 GCA_964577725.1 uncultured Erysipelotrichaceae bacterium
GTTGTGCTTTACTCTTAATTGGGTGCGATAATGGAAATACTAGTTCGTATTCATCAAATAAATATGATGAATCTTTTTCTAAGGATTTAAATTCTTTATTAAATTTTAATAATAAAGAAAGTGGTTATGATGATTCAACATATATTTTTGATTTTGGTTGTTATTATGTTGTTCCAGAAAATGAAGATAATGTTAAAGTTATTGTATTGGAGTTTTCTTATAAGGAAGTAAAAATTGATAATGTTAAAATTATTGCACTTCCATTTTCTTATAATACTACCCCAACATCTGTAGTTAATATAGGTTATTATGGTCAAAATTATACAATAGGTGAGGAACTTGATGCTAAAAATAATATATATACTGGTTTAAGGGTAATGTTTAAAACTTATGATATTAATGATGATGTTAAGGTGTTTTTTTCAGGAATTTATGATGAGAATAAAAGTTTTGAAAAAATATTTTTTATTGATAATGAAGATATAAATGAAAAAGTTGATATTAATGTTGAATAAACTGTTTCATTTTTTGTAAAATAAATGTAGGAGAGAATTTATGGCAGAATATGTTTACATTCAAAATTATACTAAAAGGGGTAATTTAGCAATTTCGACAAGTGTTTTTGATCAAATTGTTACTACTGTTGCTGAAAGAATGTCTGGTGTAAAACTTAAATCAAAAGGAAAGTCTAAATTTTCTTTAAGAAAACCTTCTCATACAGAAGTTAAGAATGGAAGAATTAATACTGATATTGAAGTAGTTTTATCAAAAGATTCTAATGTAAATGAAGTTTGCTTGCAGTTACAAGAAGAAATCGCAGATGCGTTGACTTCTATGACTGAGTTCATTCCTTTCTCAATTAATGTAAAAGTTGTTGGTATAGAATAGAAAGCCTAATGGCTTTTTTTCGTGTATAGGAGTTATATATATATGTTAAGTAGAAATCAATATCAAGAAAAAATTATGTTTATTATTTATCAAATGCTTTTTTATAGTAAGATGAAACAAGAATTTGATGTCAAAAATATTATTTGTGATACTCTTGAATGTGAATATGAAGAAGCACCTTTATTTGTTAAAGATGTTGTAGTTAAATGTGCGCTTAATTTTGATAATATTTATGAAATTATTGTTCCACATTGTAATACTTGGAAATTTGAAAGAATTAATACTATTTCAATTGCTTGTTTATATTTAGGTATTGCTGAATATAAATATGTTGGTGATGTTGAAAAAGCAATTATTATTGATGTATGTGTTAAATTATGTAAAAAATATGGTGGAGATAAAGATTATCGTTTTGTAAACGCAGTATTAGATAAAGTGTTATGAGTGAATATTTAACTGTTAGTAAATTAAATCAATATATTAAATCACTTATTGAAAGTGAATTTTCGTTATTAAATGTTGTTGTTATAGGCGAAGTAAGTGGATTAACTAAGCATTATACAGGACATTTTTATTTTACTTTGAAAGATGAAAATTCTCAAATTAAGTGTATGATGTTTTCTACTTATGCTTCTAAATTAGATTTTTCATTAGAAAATGGAATGAAAATTTTAATTAAAGGTTATGTTGGTGTTTATGATAAAGGTGGTACATATCAATTATATTGTCGAGAAATTGAACTATATGGAGAAGGAGAATATCTTTTAAAATTAGAAAAATTAAAGAAGAAATTATTTGAAGAAGGAATATTTGATAAAGAAAAGAGAAAAATACCATTTTTACCTAATAGAATTGGCTTAATTACTTCATCTACTGGCGCGGCAATTTATGATTATATATCAACAATTAAGAAAAGATTTAATGTTGAAGTATATGTTTTTCCTTGTTTAGTTCAAGGTGTAAATGCTCCTAAATCAATTATTGATGCAATAAAAAAATCTTTAAATTATGATATTGATTTACTTGTAATCACTAGGGGTGGTGGCTCTAAAGAAGATTTAAAAGTATTTAATGATGAAAGTTTAATTCGTTTTGTTAGTGATATTGATATTTCTTTAATAAGTGCAATAGGTCATAAAATAGATACAACATTAATTGATTATGTTTCTTCTTTTAATGCAATTACTCCAACTGATGCTGCACTTAATTCTGTTCCTTCTTTACAAGAATTAAAGACTAAAATTGAAATGTTAAGTAAAAATGCTGATCGACTTTTAAAAAGAAAATATGAAGAATTATTTGAAAGATTATCTGCATTAACGATTATTATTGAAAAGAATAATATAAAAAAATTAATAAAAAAGAATATTGATCGAGTTTTGTTATTAGAAAAAAGGATTGATTTAAGTTTTAAGTATAAAATTAATTCAATTATTAAAAAATTAAATTTAATTAATGATAAGATTAATTATTTGAATCCATATAATTTGTTAAAATCTGGATATGGATTAATTAATAATCAAGATAATAAGTTAATTACATCAATTAATGATGTATATGAAAATCAAGAGATTATTATTGATATTAATGGTGGTAAGATTAAAGCGATAGTTAAGGAGATTATAAAATGAGTTTTGAAGATAAGTTAAAAGAATTAGAAGATATTGTATCAAAAATGGAAAGTGAACAATTAGAGTTAGAAGAAAGTATTGATTTATATAAAAAAGCAAATGAATTAGCAAAGAATTTGAATGATGAACTTAATAATTCTTTGAATAAAATGTCTTTTATTGTTGAAAATGATGAAGTTAAAGAGTTAGATTTTGATAAAATGGATAAAAAAGATATTTAGTTATATTATAGTATATAATTAGTAGATTATTAGTATAATGTAAGTGTTTAAAAAAGATAATTAATAATTTATCTTTTATGATAAATCCATTATAATTAAATTATGATTGAACAATTAACAATTAAAAATTTTGCGATTATTGAAGATCTTGAAGTTAATTTTAATTCAGGATTTATTTCTTTATGTGGTGAAACTGGCGCGGGTAAATCAATAATTATTGATGCGATTGGTTTACTTTTAGGACAAAGATCATCTTTTGATAAAATTAGAAATGGTAAGCAAAAAGCCTTTATTGAAGGAGTTTTTTCTGTTGTTTATAATAGAAGTAAAAAAATTATTGAAGAATTAATTAATGAAGAAGTTTTAGATGTATTAGTGTTATCTCGTAGTTT
>CAZOAE010000113.1:0-3125 GCA_964577725.1 uncultured Erysipelotrichaceae bacterium
TACACTTAATGGAGTTTTAAATTCGTGAGAAACATTTGTGATGAAATCATTACTTAATGTTTCAACTTTACTTAATTCTGAAACCATTATATTAAAATTTTGTAATGTTTTTCTTAATTCAACTAAATTTGATTTTTCACTAACAACAACTGAAAAATCTCCTTTTGCGACTTTCATAGATTTTTCTGATAATTCGATTAAAGGATATAAAAACTTTTTAATAATAGTATAACAAATAATACTGGCAATTATTGTCGAACTTAAATAAGCACTGGCAATTAAAATTATTGTTGAACTTGTAAATCCTTTTAATAAATATTTAATCGGTGTTGCAGAAATAATTGTTAAAATTAAAATTGTTAATCCAAAATTTAAAATAAAAAATAAGAAAATTAAAATTGATAATCTTAAATATAATTTAGTTTGATATTTCTCATTTGACATTCTTTTTTACCGCCTTATAACCTAATCCCCTTACGGTAACAATTTCAAAATCAGGATTATTTTTAAATTTATCACGAAGACGATTGATATGTGTATCAACAGTTCTTTCTTCTGAAGTGGTATAAATACCCCAGAATTCATCCATTAATTGTACTCTTGTAAATATTTTATTTTCATATGATAATAATTTGAACAAAATTTGAAATTCTTTTTGTGGTAAATCAAATCTTTTTCCATTAGTTATTACTAATAATGAATCAGCATCTAAAGTTGTGTTAGCAAAAGATAATTTATGTTCATTAGAAATTTTTGCTCTTTTAAATAAAGAATTAATTCTTAATTCTAATTCATTTAGATCAATTGGTTTTACCATATAATCATCTGCCCCAGATAAGAATCCTGCTTTTTTATCTATAAATTGATCTTTCGCAGAGATAATTAAAATTGGACAAGTTATATCCATTTCTCTTACTCTTTTTATAAATTCAATACCGTCCATATATGGCATCATAATATCGGTAATAATTAAATCAACTTGATATTCTTCTAATTCTTTTAAAGCGTATTTTGCTGAATAAGAACAAAATACATTAAAACCTCTTTTTTTTAAAAACACATTGATACTATCAGATAAACTTATATCATCTTCTACCACTAAAATTTTAAACATAACATTTCCTCGCTTTTGCCAACTTTTAGTATACTTATTTTTCTTTAACTAATTATTAACTATAATAAATTTCTTTTATTTACAATATAATTATCTTAATTAATTAAGATTTTATGCTTTATATATCGCATATTATTTTATCTAAGTAAAGTTCAAAAAAAATTTTTCAAAAAAAACTTAACATTTTCGTAAAATATGAGAGAATAAAAATATAAGGAGAAATAAAAAAATGAAAAAATTAGTTAAATCACTTGAATCATTACCTTGGATTGTCCGTGTATTATTAGTTGTATTTTTTGACTTCTATGGCAATCTAATTAGATTATTCAAATCACTAGCAAAGGAAAATATTATTGGAATTATTCTTGCTATTATTATGTTAATTTCTGGTGGTCTTTTAATCTTTTGGATTATTGATTTAGTTTGCGCTTTATTAAATAGACCAATTTGGTGGATTGATTAATAAATTTTCATCATAATATTTTGTAATTAAAAAAAACTATCAGTAAATTGATTTATACCGATAGTTTTTTTATTAATCATTATTTAAAACTAAGAATTGAGAAATTTTTTGTCTTTGACATTCGGCTTTTAATTCATCAAATCTTTCACTTTGGAATTTAGCGAATTGTTCATCACTTAATTTATAGTAATTTCTAATATATTCGAATTGTGAATTAACTTCTTCATCAGTAACAAATAAATTCTCTTGTTCTAAAATATAATTATAAACTAAATCTATTTTAATTGATTTAATTGCTTCTGGTTTAAGTTTTTCTTTAAATGCAGATATGTCCATATTTGACATTTTTAAATATGCTTCAAGTGTCGCACCATATTGAGCAATACTTTGTTCATAATAATTTATAATTTCAGTAAGTCTATTTTCAATAACATCTTCTTCAATATCTAATTGAGAATTTTCAGCAAGATAATCACAAATTTTTGTAATGTATTGATTTGTTGCTTCAGTTGAATTAACTTCTAATAAATGAGATTTAATCGCTGATATGAAGTGTTCTTTGCTTTCAAAATGATTTTCTTTTGCAAATTGATCATTAAATTCAGGTGTTATTTTTTGCTTTACAGAATGAATTTTACATTTGAATATTGCTTGTTTTCCTTTTAAATTTTCAGCGTGATAATCTTCTGGGAAAGTTACATTAACATCTACTTCAGCATCTTTTTTATAACCTATTAATTGATCTTCGAATCCTGGAATAAAAGAATTTGATCCTAATTCTAAATCATAATTTTCGCCTTTACCACCTTCAAAAGCAACACCATCAATAAATCCTTCAAAATCAATATTAACAGTGTCACCTAATTTTGATTCTTCTTCGACTTCTTGATAAGAAATTGATTGAGATATTATACGATTAATTTCGCTATCAATATCTTCTTGGCTAACATCTCTAGGAGCGATTTTTCCTAATTTTAAATTTTTATAATCACAATATTTATTCATTTTTACCTCTTTCTTAAATATTTCATATTAATTATACATTTTTCATAAAATTAAATAAATAAAACTATTTATAAAATAGAAAGTTATTACTTATCTTAAAAATATGATAGATAAAATAATTCCTATACTTATACCGACAATATCTGCGAATAAGCCAACTTTTAAAGCGTGTTTCCATTTACTAACTCCAACGCTTGTAAAGTATAAGCAAAGAACATAAATTGTAGTATCTGTGCTTCCTTGTATTGTGGAAGCCATTTTACAAACAAAACCATCAACATCATTTTTACAAATTGAATCTAAGACTGCGACTGATGCACTACCAGAGATTGGTCTAAATATTACCATTGGTATAATTTCTGTATAACCCCCTAGTCCAGGAATAAAATAAGATAACAGATTAGATATATCACTAATAATACCAGATGCTTTTAATAAACTAACACACATTAACATTGCAATTATTGAAGGAAATACTTCTTTAAATAAATTTAAACCTTCTTTGCTACCCTTTATGAAAGAATTATAAGCATTATTTTTCTT
>CAZOAE010000114.1:0-3123 GCA_964577725.1 uncultured Erysipelotrichaceae bacterium
ATCTTAATTGCTAATATATATACCTTATTATTTATCAATAATAATGAAACTTATAAAAGTAATAATGAAATAATGTCATCTTGTTTATTAGATACAAAATTATATGAAATTAAGAATGGTAATGTTGTTCAAATAGAAGAAAAAATTAATGAAAAATTTATTTTATTTTATAAAAATGAAGAAAATAAATATTTAGATACATATGATAAATATTCTTCATATGAAGAAGCAAAAAAACAATCGGGTTTATTTGAGTTATCTAGTTCAAATTTATATTATGTTGAAAAAGATAATGTAGATAAAGAAGACTTAACATATTTTTATTCAAAAGAATTTAAAAAATTAGAGGTTAGTTTATATAATACTAACGCTAATTATAAAGATGCATTAGATTATAATAATAAAATTACAGCAATAGGATCTTATACTTCGATTGTAATATCATCATTAATCATATATTTTGTTATACCATTGATTTTGAAAAAAGGACAAACTTTATTTTATAAATTATTAAAACTAACAATTATTTCTGAAGATGATAAAGATTGTAGTTTTGCTCAAGTCTTTATTCATGCGTGGGCAAATACTTTTATCATATTATTGGCTTTGAAATTTTATTTTATATCATTTGCGGTTGCTATTTTAGTGTATTTAATTGATAAAAAACACCGAACAATTGGAGATTTTGTATCAGTTAGTAAATGTGAGGAGTTAGTTGAATATGAAAAGAAAAGAAGATGATCTTGCACGATTAGATGGTAAAATGTTACCTACTTGGTTAAAAGTGTTAGTTACTATAATTGCTTTTGTTGTATCATTTTTATTGTTTAGTTTTTTGCTTAGGATTTTATAATTATGTTTAATGCAAAATATGAAAGAATATATATTGAAGAAAATCTTGTAAAAGAAATTAAACAGTTTTGGGAATATTTTTTTGATGAAGAAGAAAAAATAATAAAGAGTTTATATACTAACGATAGAAATTATTTACTTTTTTTTGAAGAGAAATTAGAGAAAGTTTTTTTTAGAAGAAAAGGAAAACTGCGTTTTACTTTTAAAAAAGAAGATGAGGTAATTAATTTCACACTTTATTATGGTAGAAGTTCATATTTATTAACAGTTGGAGATGAACTATTTATGAATAAGAGAAATGATTTGAAGAATAAGTGGTCTTTTATTTTAAAAAAATAAAATCATACTTAAAAATGATAAAAACTTTAATGGTAATAATTGAAAAAAAACATATAAATGATAAACTTAAATTAGTTATACAGATTTAATAGGAGGATTCCCAATGGAAGTTAAACTTGTAGGCCTTACTAAAGTATTTAGTAAGAAAGAAGGAAATGTTGTTGCGGTTGATCACATTAACATTACTATTCCTTCTGGAAAATTAGTTGGATTACTTGGACCTTCTGGGTGTGGTAAATCAACAACTTTATATATGATTGCAGGTTTACATAGACCAACAGAAGGTGAAATTTATTTTGGAGAAAATGAAGTTAGTAAATATCCACCTGAAAAAAGAGGGATTGGTTTAGTATTTCAAAACTATGCTTTATATCCTCATTTAACAGTTAAACAAAATATTTTGTTTCCGTTAGAAAATCAAAAAATGCCAAAAGAACAAGCGGAAAAAAGAGCATTAGAGTATGCAAAAATTGTTGGTATTGATGGATTGCTTGATAGAAAGCCAGGTCAATTATCTGGTGGTCAACAACAAAGAGTTGCTATTGCTAGAGCGTTAGTAAAAGAACCTGATGTTTTACTTCTTGATGAACCATTATCTAACTTAGATGCAAGATTGCGTTTACAAACAAGAGAAGAAATTAAAAGAATTCAAAGAGAAACAGGTGTTACTGCGATATTTGTAACTCACGATCAAGAAGAAGCAATGTCTATTTCTGATGAAATTGTTGTTATGAGTTTTGGTGTTGTTCATCAAATTGGAAAACCTCAAGATGTTTATAATGAACCAATTGATATGTTTGTTGCTAAATTTTTAGGTACACCACCTATTAATATTATCCCAGCAAAATATATTAATAATGAAGTTTTATTCTTTAATGACAAGTTAAAGGAAGATTTAGGTAATAAGATACCTAGTGATACTGAAGAATTATTTGTGGGTATTAGACCAGAATTTATTAAAGTTGATTCAAATGGAAAATATGAAGTTTATGTAGATATGGTTGAATATATTGGTCGTGATAAAACTATGATTTTTAAGTTTGAAGGACAAAAAGATACCTATAAAGCGATTATTCCAAATGATGTTGAAATTGAACCTGGTCAAAATGTAAAAATTAGTTTAAAGAGATTCTTTATTTTTGATAAAGATGGTAAGAGATTGATATAATTGGTAAATCGTTATGAAAAATAAAAAATTAAGTAGTACAACTGTTATTTTGTTAGTATCATTTATTGTTATAGTTATTGCATCATCATTTAGTTTGATTAATAACGGGACAATTGATACAACATTGATTATAGGACTATTGTTTGCGGTAGTTGCTGCATTAGCAATAACAGCAGTTGTTAAATCAAAAATCAAAACAAATAAAAAGCAAGATGGTGGTAATCAAATGCTTGAATGGAAAAAAGATGGCTGGAAGGCTGTTGTTTCTTTAGCACCAGCGTTGTTAATTTTAGCAATATTTACTTTTTATCCAATCATTAAGACATTTATTGTTTCATTTTTCCCTCAATATAATTATCAAACTGGATTTTTTGGTAATTTCTCACTTGATTGTTATACAAAAATATTAACTGATCCTACTTTCTGGAGAGCAATGCTTAATACTGCGGTTATGGTAGTTGTTTCTGTTCCATTAAGTATTATTTTAGCATTATTAATTACAGTTGCTTTAAATTCTATTAAAGCATTACAAGGATTCTTTCAAGTTATTTTCTTTTTACCTTATGTTACCAATGGTATAGCATTTGGTATTGTTTTTGCTACGATATTTTCTGCTGAAGATTATGGATTAGTGAATTCTTTAATTAATTTATTTGGTGGTAGTAGTGTTTTATGGACTGGTACAGGTAAAGATATCCCTTATTGGGCTGGATTACTTGTTATTACTATTTATTCAATTTGGAATGGCTTGGCATTTAAAATTT
>CAZOAE010000115.1:0-3072 GCA_964577725.1 uncultured Erysipelotrichaceae bacterium
TTCAAGATATTTTTCATTTTTATAAAAAGAACCATCTTTAATCGCTTTATTAATTAAAGTAAGTGATTGATAAACAATATGTCCAGCACCAATATTTAAGTGTCCTACTTCTGAATTACCCATTTGTCCATTTGGTAAGCCTACTGCTTCTCCAGATGCTTGAATAAAAGTAGTTGGATATTCATTAAATATTCTATCTAAATTTGGTTTTTTTGCTTTTGCTATACAATTTCCTTTTGAAGATGGAGCAATACCATATCCATCCATAATACATAATATAATTGGTTTTTTCATTTTTTTCTCCTTATGTTTTTATCACTAACATTATAAAAGTAATTTTAAGATAAATAAAGAGAATTAATTTTTTACTTTAAATTAGATATATAAACGATAAAATTAGTAAAATAATTGAATTACACTCATTAAAATGATATTGTTTTTATGGAAAAAAATTATGAATATTGCAGTATTACTTTCAGCAGGTTCTGGTTCAAGAATGAAATCTTCTTTACCTAAACAGTTTATTGAAATTGATAATAAACCACTTTTTATATACACATTAAAAAAATTCCTTATTAAAGAAATTGATAAAATAGTATTAGTTATTAACGAAGAATATCGTTCAACATATATTGCTTATTTAAAGAAATTTAACATTCAAAATATTGAATTAGTAAGTGGTGGAAATTATAGACAAGAATCAGTCTTTTTAGCGGTAAAATACTTACAACCAATTTGTAAAGATGATGATATTATTATTGTTCATGACTGTGCTAGACCATTAGTTAATTATGATATTATTGCTAATAATATTAAGAAATGTTCTTTATTAAAAACTCCTATTTCAACTGTAACAAATATCGTTGATACTATTGTTGATAAAGAATATAATTTAATTGATAGAAATAATCTTTTTAAAGTTCAAACACCCCAAACATTTTTATATTCACATATAAAATTCATTCATACTAAAGCAAAAGAAGAAAAGATTATTTCTGCGAGTGATGACATTCAAATAGCAAAAAAATTCGGTTTAAAAATAGATTTTGTCTATGGTTCATCTTTAAATTTTAAAATAACTGAACCAGATGATTTAAAACTATTTGAATTAATTAGAAAAGCAGGTGATTATTAATGGAATTTCAAGTTGGAGATATTATGGTTGGAGAAGTAACTGGTATTCAACCATATGGTGCTTTCATAAGATTTCCTAATGAAGAAAGTGGATTAATACATATTTCAGAAATATCATCATTCTTTGTTAAAAACATTACTGATTATGTTAATATAGGGCAACACGTTAGAGTAAAAATCATTGATATTTTTGAAAAAAAAAGTATGTATCGCCTTTCTTTAAAACAAGTAACAGAAAGAAGAAGACAAAATATTAGAATTTTAACTAATAAAACACCAATTAAGAAAAAAAAGGTGGTAATTTCCAATGTAGATTTTGAACCACTTAAATCAAAACTACAAGAATGGATTGAAATAGAACTAAAAAAAATAAAGGAGGAACAATGATTAAATTAGATTTAAGCAATACCATTGAAAAAATTTCATTCGAAAACTATGAAGAAAAAGTAAAATTAATCAACAAAATGATTAATGAAAAAACTGGAGAAGGAAACGACTTTTTAGGTTGGACAACTTGGCCAACAGATTATGATAAAGAAGAATTCCAAAGAATAATTGAAGCAGGAAAAGAAATAAGAGAAAATTATGAAGTTCTTGTTGTCGCTGGAATTGGTGGAAGTTATTTAGGTGCAAGATGCGCAATTGAAGCATTACGTGGACTTTATCCAGATGATAAATTAGAAATAATATATTTAGGAAACACTCTTTCTTCAACTTATGTTAGTCAAGTATTAAAATATCTTGAAAATAAAAAATTCGCAATTAATGTTATTTCAAAATCTGGTACAACAACTGAAACATCAGTCGCATTTAGATTATTAAAAGAATTATTAATTAAAAAAGTTGGAAAAGAAAACGCTAATAAAGCAATTTACGCTACTACTGATAAAACAAAAGGTGCTTTAAAACAAGAAGCAAATACAGAAGGCTATAAAACATTTGTTATTCCAGATGATATTGGTGGAAGATATTCAGTAATTACTGCAGTTGGTTTATTACCTATCGCAGCAGCTGGATTAGATATAACTCAATTAATGTTAGGGGCAAAACAAGCACAAAGCGATTTTAATAATGATGATATATATACAAATCCATGCTATCAATATGCAGTTAGTCGTCATTATTTTTACACTCACAATAAATCTGTTGAATTATATGTCACCTATGAACCACAATTTACTCAAATTGGTGAATGGTTAAAACAATTATTTGGTGAATCAGAAGGAAAGAATAAAAAAGGTTTACTTCCAGATTCAGTTACATTCTCTACTGACTTACATTCACTTGGTCAATTTGTTCAAGATGGTAGTCCTATTTTATTTGAAACAATTGTTAAAGTTGATAACCCTATCGAAGATGTTATTATCCCACACGATAACGAAAATCTTGATGGCTTAAATTTCTTAGAAGGAAAGAAATTATCTTATGTTAATGAAAAAGCCTTTGAAGGAACATTAAAAGCTCACGCTGATGATGGAAAAGTTCCAAACATTGTTATCTCTGTTGATAAAATGAATGAATACAATTTAGGTTACTTATTCTATTTCTTTATGAGAGCGTGCGCTATGTCCGCATATTTATTAGAAATTAATCCATTTAACCAACCAGGTGTAGAAATATATAAGAAAAATATGTTCCACCTTCTTGGAAAACCTGGATATTAATATTAAAACTTATTAAGAGTTGTAAAGGTTATCCTTTACACTCTTTTTTTATTCTTTAATTTTGCCTTCTAACTACTAAATATGTTATAAATAAAATATAAATTAAATGAGGTTTTTATATGAAAAAAATTTTTAAATTATTAAATATATTATTAATTATTTGCTCTTTTTTTGTTAAAAATGATTATCAAATTAAAAATGTAAAAGGATTAGATGAAGAATTAGTTACAACATATGACAATACAAAATTAACAAATTATCCTACTGTTATATG
>CAZOAE010000116.1:0-3031 GCA_964577725.1 uncultured Erysipelotrichaceae bacterium
AAAAGAAAATGCTTGTATTGTTATCTATCCAGAAGCACATATTTGGCCTTATTATACTAAAATTAGACCATTTGGAGATACTTCATTTCATTATCCAATTAAATATGATGTTCCTTCTTTTTGTTTAACTAATACATATCAAAAAAGAAAATTATTTAAAAAACCTAAAATAGTTACTTATATTGATGGACCATTTTTCCCTAATAAAGATTTATCTATTAGTGAACAAAAAAAAGATTTAAGAAATCGAATTTATCAATGTATGGTTGAAAGAAGTAAATTATCAAATGTTGAATATATTAAATATAAGAAAGTAGGAAGTGAAAATGATTAATATTTTGTTTTGTGGAAATAGTAAAGTATTTGATGGAATATTAACTTGTTTATTATCAATATTAAAAAGAAGTGATAATAAAGAACCAATTAATGTTTTTATTTTTACTTTAGATAAAACTGAAATTAAAAAAGAATATACTAAAATATCACAAAAAGAAGTAAATTTTTTAGATGATGTTATTAAAGAATATAATAAAGAAAATAAAATAACTCTTGTTGATGTAGGGAATATCTTTGATGAAGAATTTGAATCATCCCCAAATAAGATGACAAAATATTCTCCATACGCTCTTATTAGATTATTCGTAGATAAAGTTAGTAATATGCCAGATAAATTATTATATTTAGATGTTGATATTATGTTTAATCAAGATATTCATTTATTATATGATATTGATATTTCTCAATATGAATATGCTTCCGCTCGTGATCATTATGGTAAATTCTTAATTAATCCAAATTATATTAATTCTGGTGTTTTGTTATTTAATTTAAAGAAAATGAAAGAAACAAAGATTTTATCTAAAGCAAGAGAGATTTTAAAAAAGAAAAAATTGTTATTTCCAGATCAAACTGCACTTTATAAATCAACAACAAAGAAATTGATGTTACCACAGAAGTTTAATGATCAAAAATTTTTACATAAGAATACTGTTGTTCGACATTTTTCAAAAAGGTTATTTTATTTTCCTTATCCACATATTGACAATGTTAAACAATGGCATATTTATAAAGTTCATAAGATATTTAAGTATCAACAATTTGATGATATTTTCTATGAATATATTTATTTAAAGAAAAAATTTGAAAGTGAGGTTATTTATGAATAAAGAATTATCTATATTTTATGCGTGTGATGATGCTTTTGTTAAATACACAATTGTATCATTATCTTCAATGATAAAAAATGCTTCAAAAGACTATAATTATAAAATTTATATTTTAACAACTAATATTTCTCAAGAAATGAAAATGAAGTTATTAGAATTAGAAAATGAAAATTTTAAGATAGAATTTGTTGATGTTAGTAATTATTTAGAATCTATTTCTAATAAACTTCCAATTAGAGATTATTATTCAAAAACAACATATTATCGTTTATTTATTTCAGAAATGTTTCTTGATTTAGATAAAGCGCTTTATATTGATAGTGATACGATTGTGCAAGGTGATATTAGTGAATTATTTAATATTGATATCTTAGATAATTATTTAGGTGCTTGTCACGAACAAGTAATGGTTCAAGTAGATGAATATGGAACATATGTTGAAAAAGTAATTGGTATTTCTCGATATAATTTCTTTAATGCTGGTTTAATTTTAATTAATTGTCATCAATTTAGAGAGCATAAAGTCTTAGATAAATTTATTTATTATCTAGGTGAATATAACTTCCAAGTGACACAAGATGAAGATTATTTGAATTTAATTTGTAAAGATCATATATATTGGTTAGATGATAGGTGGAATTGTGAAGTATTTGGAAATATTAATTATCCAATTGAAGAAGCAAAAATTATTCATTATATTATGGTTAATAAGCCTTGGCATTATAAAGATTGTCGATTTGGTAATATATTTTGGAAGTATGCTGAAAAAACTAATGTTTATTTAGATATTTTAAATGTTTTAAATTCTTATAGTGAAGAAGCAAAAATTAATGATCAAATTTCTTGTGAAAATTTACTTAAATTAGCAGTTAAAGAAACTAATCGTGAAGATAATTTCCTTAATTTATCTAATCTAAAAAAGGCAAAAGATAGAGTTGAAATTTTAAAAAAAATGGAATTATATGAATATGAAGGAAGATTTGATGAAGATTTAGAAGAAGATCCACCTTCAAAACAACTTTTACCAGATGATATTGATTATTTAAGAAATAGTTTAATTGCAAAAATGAAAACAAAATTTGCTTATATGATGGCAAGAAAGTTTTTAAATAAAATAATTAAAGAAAAACAAATGATTATTAAAGAAATTAAAGGTTTAGAAAACTTTAAAAATCTAACAAGTGGAGCGATTATTACTTGTAATCATTTTAATGCTTTTGATAGTTTTGCTGTTCAAGTTTTATATGAAGCGGCAAAACATAAAAATAGAAAATTTTATCGAGTAATAAGAGAAGGTAATTATACATCATTTCCTGGCTTTTATGGAATGTTAATGAGAAATTGTAATACTTTACCATTATCTTCAAATTTAGCAACTATGAAAAAGTTTTTAAAATCTGTTGATATTTTATTAAAAAAAGGACATTTTGTTTTAGTTTATCCAGAACAAAGTTTATGGTGGAATTATCGTAAACCAAAACCTTTAAAAGATGGTGCTTTTAATTTAGCGGTTAAAAGTAATGTTCCAGTTTTACCTTGCTTTATAACAATGAAAGATAGTGATATTAAAGGTGAAGATGGTTTCTTCATACAAGAATATACAATTACTGTTGGTGAACCAATATATGTAGAAAAAAATAAATCTCATAAAGAAAATATCGAAATTATGAAAGAAAAGAATTATAATTTATGGAAAGATATTTATGAAAAAGAATATCAAATGCCTTTGTATTACAATACAAAAGATGAATATATAAATAACTAGGAGATTATTAAAGTGAAAAAAATTAAAATAGTAACAGATTCTTCAGCGGATTTGTTAAAAATAGAAAAAGTAGATTTTTCTTTTGTTCCATTAACTATTA
>CAZOAE010000117.1:0-3019 GCA_964577725.1 uncultured Erysipelotrichaceae bacterium
TGATAAATTTCCAGATAACTTCAATGAACCAAAAGAAAGAATCGAAAAATGGAAGTATGAATTTAAAAATTATTATGTAAGTCCAATAGAAAATGATGAAAAATATTTAAATCAAGATTGTGAAATTGATGCTATCGCTTTTGCCTATTTAATGATGAATAAATTATTTAATGCAAATGTTGTTATTCCATCAGTGATAAAAGATAAAGTGTTAGAAAGAGCAAAAGAAATAAATAGTAAATTAGGATTAAACAAATACTCAAAACAAAAGATCAATCAGTAAACAAACTTGGTGGAATTAGATGGATAATTTCGATGGACAAAATAATGCAAATATGGTATAATTATTTTACTAATTGAGGTGTTATCATGGCGTTTAAGATTAATAATAGAAGGTATACTGGAAGTAAATATAAAATATCTGAATGGATTAGAACTTTAATTTTAGAAAATTGTAAAGGTTGTAAATCATTTTGTGATATTTTTGCTGGTACAGGAGTTATTACTGCTACAATGATAAATGACTTCTTAAAGTATCATTTAAATGATTTTTTGTATTCTAATGAAATTATTTATAAAGCATTTTTTTCAAAAGAAAGTTATGATTATGAAAAAATTATAAAATATTATAAAAAATATAAATGTTTAGATTCCAGCTTAATTACAGATAATTATGTATCATTGAATTATGGAAATAAATATTTTTCATATGATGATTCATTAAAAATTGGTTTTATAAGAGAAGACTTAGAAAAAAATAAAGATGATTTAAATGACAGAGAATTTGCTATTTTACTTGCATCTTTAATATATTCATTTGATAGATGTGCTAATACCGTTGGTCATTATGAAGCTTATTTTAAAGGAAAAGAAATCAGAAGTTCCTTCTCATTTGAATTGATTGATCCTATCATTGATGTTAATGATAAAAGAGATATTTGTATTACGAGAGATGATGCTAATAAGATCGCTTCAACCATTGAATCTGAAATTGTTTATATAGATCCACCATATTCATCAAGACAATATAGTAGATTTTATCATGTTATTGAAACTATTGTGAAATGGGATAAGCCCGAATTATTTGGTGTAGCTATGAAGCCTAAACCTGAAAATATGAGCGAGTATTGTAGTGCAAAAGCTATTGATGCTTTTAAAGAACTTATTTTTAGTTTAAAAGCAAAATACATTGTTGTTTCTTATAATAATACTTACAATTCCAAAAGCAAATCTTCAGAAAACAAAATGACTTTAGAAGATATGCTAAAAGTACTTAATAAAAAAGGTAAGACACAGGTCTATAGCAAGGAGCATATGGCTTTTAATGCTGGAAAAACAGATTTAACTGGGCATATGGAATTTATATTTATTACAAAAGTAGGTGATTTTGATGAATAGATCCCCCTTCTTCTATGTTGGCGATAAATATAAATTGATGAGTCAATTGAAGTCTTTATTTCCAGAAAAAATTAATCGATTGATAGAACCATTTTGTGGTGGTGGGAGTGTGTTTTTAAATACAAATGCTAATGAATATTTAGCTAATGATAATAATGAATATATGGTAAAATTACATAAATTCTTATACTCATATAAAGGTAAGAGAAAAATATTTTTTGAAAAGATAGAAGATATTATCTTGAAATATGGATTTTCTGCATCATATTTAGGAATTATGTTTCAGATGATTTAAAAAAAGAATTTATTAAAACATATTATGCTGTTTATAATAAGCAGTCATATCAAAATTTGAAAAAAGATTATAATAATGAAAAAGATAATATGTTTTATCTTTATATACTTCTAATATATGGATTTAATCACATGTTAAGATTTAATAAAAGTGGTGAATTTAATCTACCAGTTGGAAATGTTGATTATAATAAGAATGTTGTTAACGCACTTAACTGTTATTTTGATTACATCGAGGCTAATGAAATTAAATTTTATTGTTATGACTTTGAAAATTTCTTGAATATAATAAAACTTGAAAAAGATGATTTCGTTTATTTAGATCCACCATATTTGATTAGTGACTCTGAATATAATAAAAATTGGACAATAAAAGAAGAAAATCGCTTATTGGAATTATTGGATAAATTAAATGAGCAGGGTATAAAATTTGCTTTAAGTAATGTTTTTTATCATAAAGGAAAATCAAATGAAGCATTAATTGAATGGTCAAAAAAATATAGAATTATTGATGTAAAAAGTAATTATATAAGTTATCATGATAATACTAATAAAAATTCTAAGGAGGTATTAATAGTTAACTATGAGTAGGAAAAATGAATATAAACCACTTTTATTTACTACAACTTTAAGAAATCCTGAAAGGATAAAAACATTTTTATCAGTTATTGCAAAATATAATGGTGCTATATTAACAAATGATATTATCGATAAAATAGTTTATGATTTAATATCTATGAAAGAATATATACCAATGTATGTCAAACATAATATTGATTTGAAATCACAATTAAATAGCGAAGAGCCATTTTCACAAAAGGATACTAGAAGAATAATTAAAAATAGTCCTCAAAATCATAAAGAAGCAGGCTTTGAAAAAGGATGGGCTTCTAGATTTGATACATGGTATAAGTTTTTAAAAGAATTAGGCTTGGTATATTATGAAATGAATAAGCCGATTGAATTGTCAGAAGCAGGTCATAATCTAGTATTGGCTATGTCAGAGGGATATGAACATTTAGAACAACAAGTTTTTTTAAGTTCATTTGCTAAATATCAAAGGAATAATCCATTTAGAAGAATAAGTAATAAAAATAAGCCGTTAATATTGTTACTTAATGTAATAATTCAGTTAAGAAAAATTTTAACTGATGCAAGTGCTGGAATAAATATAAATGAAATTCCATTATTTATATGTTGGAAAGATGATGATTATCTTTCATTAACTAATAAAATATTAGAAATACGTAAATTATATGGATTTAATGCAAGTGATGAGTATGTGTATGATATTTGTAAAAATATTTTAGGACTAAATGAAGAAGAT
>CAZOAE010000118.1:0-2984 GCA_964577725.1 uncultured Erysipelotrichaceae bacterium
GCGTTATTTAAGGTTGTTCTACCAGAAATTATGCCTGGTATTATCTCAGGATTTATGTTAAGTTTAACTTTATCATTAGATGATTTTGTTATTACTCAATATTTGAAAAATCCTACTTTTAATACTTTATCAACATATGTTCAAGGTGAACTTGCAAAAGGACCTTTACCACCAGAAGTAAGGGCACTTTCAACAATTGTCTTTTTAATCGCAGTTATTATTGTTGTTATAAATATAATTACAAGTAAAAAAGAAGAAAAAAAGGAGATTAAAATATGAAATTATCGTTAATATCAGCGTTATTTATCGTGTCTATAACATCATTTTCTAGTTTTAATACTCCAAAGCAAGAAAGTAAAGTTTTAAAAAAGGAATCAACAGAAGAAAAAGTTTTAACGGTCTATAATGTTGCGGAATATATTGATCCAACTTTATTAGAAGAATTTGAAGAAGAAACTGGTTATAAAGTTAATTATTTAGAAGTTTCAACATTAGAAGAAATGTATAATCAAGTAACTATGCAACCAAAGGGGACTTATGATTTATTATGTCCTTCTGAATATATGATTCAAAAATTAGTTAATGAAGATTTGATTATTCCTTTAGATAAAAGTAAGTTAACTACTTATTATGAAAATACTTCAACTGAGATTCATTCTAAGTTAGAGAATATGAAAACTAATAATGGTAGGAGTCTTGCTGATTATACGGCTGGATATATGTGGGGAACAATGGGGTTACTTTATGATCCTAATTATTATAGTGAAGATGAAGTAAAATCTTGGGATATTTTATGGGATAATAATCATTATAAAGAAGCATCAATTAAAAATTCAATGCGTGATACATATGTAGTTGGAATTCTTCATGCTTATAAAGAAGAATTAAAATTAGCAAGAGAAGAATATTTAAAGAATAAGGATTTAGATAGTGCAATTAAAAAATATAATGATACAATTCAATCTATTTTTAATTTGCATGATGAAGAAAATATTGAAAAAGTAAAACAAGAATTAATTTCTTTGAGAAAGAATATTTATGGTTTTGAAGTTGATTCAGGAAAAACTGATATAATTGATGGAAAAATTAAAATGAATCTTGCTTGGTCTGGTGATGCTGTATATTCTATTTATGAAGCAAATGATACTGCAGATAAAGAGTTAAAGTATTATGTTCCTGATGATGGTAGTAATATTTGGTATGATGGTTGGGTAATAACTAACGGCTCAAAAAATGTTGATATCGCATATGAATTTATTAATTTTATTTCTCGTTCTGAAAATGCGGCAAGAAATATGAGTGAAATTGGTTATACACCTTTTATAACTGGAGAATATATATTTGATCAAGTTAGTAATGAATATGGTGCGACTGATTATGATAATGATACAACATATGTTGTTGAAGATGAAGATAATGAAGTATTTAGTAGTGTAGTTAAATATAATAATAAATTTTATAAATGTATTAAAGAAAGTGTTGGTCATACACCCGATAATAAGGAATTTTTTATTGAATTAAGTAAAGATGATGAATTTTATCCAATAGATAAAGAATATGATTTAGATTATTATTTTCATGGAACTTTAGCTAAATCATCTATTATCTATCCATTTGCTCATAAAGAAAATAAATTATATACTCAATATCCAGATGTTGAAACTATTAATAGATGTGCATTTATGAATGATTTTGGAGAAGACAATTCGAAAGTTATTATTATGTGGGGACAAGTAAAAGCATCAACTAATATGACTCCATATTATGTAATAATAGTGTTGGTAATTGCTTTTGTTCCTTGTTTCTTTATTATTAAATTTATTAAAGAAAATAATACTAAAAAATATGCTTCATATAGAAATAACCGTAGTTAATACGGTTATTTTTTGTAGTGTTTAGCAAGTCCCGCGAGAGATGTTTCTTTGTATGCTTGTGATAAATCTTTTCCAGTTTCATACATTGTTTCAACAACTGTATCAAAAGATACTTTTCTTGAAGAAGTTAAAAATAAAGCAAGTGTTGCTGAATCTAAGGCTCTCAAACTAGCAACAGCATTTCTTTCAATACAAGGAATTTGAACTAGACCTTTTACTGGATCACAAGTTAAACCTAAATGGTGTTCCATTGCAATTTCACTAGCGTATTCTATTTCATCAATAGTTGAATTATTTAAATAACTTACCGCAGCAGCGGCCATACTGCAAGCAGTTCCTATTTCGGATTGACAACCAGCATACGCTCCTGAAATACACGCATTTTTTTTAACAATATTACCTATAATTGAACTAACTGCAAGTGCATCAATAATTTTATCAGTGCTTATATTGTTTTTTTGTTGTAAATAAATTAAACAAGCTGGTAATACAGCACACGCTCCACAAGTTGGTGCGGTAACAATTTCTCCACCACTTGCGTTTTCTTCACTTATTGCATAAGCAATAGATGATACTAGTCTTATTTTTTTTGTGTCTTCATTTTCGTTTTCGTTTTTTTTCTTTAAAAAATATTTCGCTTTTCTTACTACTTTTAGTTCTCCAGGAAGAAGTCCATCAATATTTATTCCTTTGTAGTAAGAATTTAACATTACTTCATATATTTTTTTTAAATAATCTTTAATTTCTTCTCCTTCAAATTTATAGACTAATTCAGGAAGTGTTAAATGGTTATTGTTACAGTATGATTTAATTTCATTAAAACTATTAAAAGGATAGATTTCTTGACATAGTTCATTATTAATATCATCAATAATTAATGCACCACCACCTACAGAAACAAAGGAGTGTTTATTAATAAAAGTGTCATTTTCATAAACTTCAATAGTCATTGTATTAGGGTGATTAACTTTTGTTTTGTAATTAAAGATAATATTTACTCTTTTTTCATTGAATATTTTTTTTATAATATAATCAGTTAAATGACCTTTACCAGTTAATGCTAGAGAAGCAAATAGGGTAACAACAAAATAATCGGCATTGTTATATTTA
>CAZOAE010000119.1:0-2915 GCA_964577725.1 uncultured Erysipelotrichaceae bacterium
TCTGTTGCTAATGAAGCAAAAGCAGAATCCATATCAGCAAAGACTATAGCAAATCATGATAAATCTATTGCTGAAGGAATACAAGGTCAAATCCCTACGAAACCTAGTCAATTAACAAACGATAGTAATTTTGTTAGTGAAGAAATGCTAAATTCTAAAATAGAACCTGAAAATATTGTTGCAGGCTCTAATATTGAATTAATCAAAAATGGAAAAAACATAACCATTAATGCTTTAAATGGTGGAGCAGGGAGTATCACTCTTAATGGAACAGTAACAACAAATCCAAGATTTTTTGCACCAACTTCTGGCGGTAGTACAGGATATAGATATATATATAATGAAAGTGAATTACCGGAAATAGGCTCATCAGTATCTGGAACAAATGGCGAATATGTTTTAGTCAATGGTAATGGTACTGTAGATAGTATTTACTATGATGAAGAAAGTGATTATTGGACATATAGTTATAGTTCAAAAACACCAATTTGGAAGAAAATAAGTGCTAATACTAAAGGATATAACTGTTTAAATATCTATGGCAATTCAACAGGGGCATCTTCAGGAACAATTAGTTGGTCTGGGGGACAACAATATTCTATGATGACAAATATTTTTATTATTACTACAAAGCAAGGAACAACAGGATATCGAACTTTTGTAGTTAATTGTGATAATGCAAGTTCGACTACTCCATATTGTATATATGGTTCATCTTCATCATATTATATTAAATTTTATTTTTCTTCATACAAGGAAATTACTATCACAGCTTCAAATGGAATGACCATTACACGAGTTATGCAATTATATCCAAATACATTTGGGTGTTTATAGGAGGTAAAATATGAAAATTAATTTAAAAATAGAAAATGATATTATTGTAGAATATCAAACAGCACCTATAGAGGAAGAAAAGGCTCTAGAAATAACGGAAGAACAATATTTATTATTAGAAAAATATGTCGGTTGTATAGATAAAAACTTTAATTTAGTGGTGTCTTTAATTGAAAAAAGGAACAAAGCGATTAAGGCAGAATCACGAATTGTGGAATTAAAAGAATGGTTTAATAATTATTATTCGACATATGAACAAAAATATCGTAGATTAGACTATTTGTTTAATAACGACATAGTAACAGAGGAAACCACGAATGCACATAACAATTTAGTAGAACTATATTTTTTAGCAGAAAAGTATCGAGAAGAAATTAATCAATTAGAGAAAGAGGTATAATTTATGGAATTTAAAAATAGAGAAGGAAAAAATTTGAATAGAAAAAGATTAGAAGTAATAAGTCAAACTCCTAATCAATTAATTGTTGATGTTTTTAGTGAAGCTTCTAACATTACTGAATATGGAACACCAATAAATGCGGAAACACTAAATACACTTCAAGATGAAATTAATGGAAAATTATCAAACTTTGAATCATTATTAGCAGATAAAGGAGCAACGATAACGGTTGAAGGAAAAACGGTATCTAATGTAGAATTTTTGAGTAATCCTCAAGACCAATTAAATCTAAAATTGAATAGAAGTGAATTGTTGGATTTAGTTTATCCAATAGGAGCAATATATTTGTCAGTAAATTCAACATCTCCCGCAACTTTGTTTGGCGGTGTATGGGAAGTTTATGGTTCAGGAAGAACTATTGTCGGTCAAGGAACAAGTGATATGACCTATAATGCAGGAGACACTGGAGGAGAAAGTAAACATACGCTTACTTCAAGTGAAATGCCAACTCATAATCATTCTTGTTTATCAGCAGGAGAAGGTGGTGCATCTTTCTTTTTTATGGCAGGCAAGTCAGGAGCAAATTTAAGCACAACAGGAGTTCTTTCTAGTTCTACCAGTAACATAGATGAAGATGCTGCAAGTGGAGGAAGTACGCAAACATTAAATAAAATTGATTTGAAGATTGCATCACATAATCATTCTATTGAATCTAGAGGTTCGGGATTATCACACAATAATATGCCTCCATATATAGTTTGCTATATGTGGAAAAGAATAGGATAAAAAGGAAAGGAGTAAATATGAGAAAAATAGATGAATTAACAATAACTAATTATAGTGATTATGCAATAGTAACCTATACTCCTTCTTTTTTGAATGATTTTAAAAGAAGAATAAAAATTACAGATGCGGTTTTAAAACTAAATGTAAATAGTTTTGGCAATCAAACAGATAAATATAGTGTTCAATTTCTTGATGGGGATAACAAATATTTGGTAGATGAATTTATTCCTGCTGATAATCAAAATGAAGTTCATATAAATATTACCGATGAATTACAGCAACTATTTTATAAAAAAGACACTACGATAAAATTTGAAATTTTAGGAGTGTATTTAGAAAAAAAAGGAAATAAAATTATTTTCGAATATGAAGACGTTAAATCGCTTTTTGAAACTAAATCAACTCATAGTTTTGATATAAATAGAGCAGGAAACATAGAATTAGATTTAAACACGGGACTGTATAATTTGTCTCATTTTGATTTGTCTTGTTCTCAAAATGCTTTGCCTATAACAATCAATCATTATTATGAATCAATTAATGCTAATACCATAAAAGATGCTGTTATTTTAAACAATGGAAGGAAAGAATTGTTTAATAATTGGTGTGGTAAAGGTTGGAAAACCAATTTTCATCAATATTTAATAAAAGAAAAAAGTGATAAATTATATGATGATTTAGAAACTTCAAAAAAATTCACTTACATTGATGGAAAATGAAATCA
Source organism: uncultured Erysipelotrichaceae bacterium (assembly GCA_964577725.1). Taxonomy (GTDB): domain Bacteria; phylum Bacillota_I; class Bacilli_A; order RFN20; family CAG-449; genus CAG-449. The sequence continues at coordinate 2,748 of CAZOAE010000119.1, forward strand.
TATAATTTTTAAAGAAAAATATTATTACATTAAAGATGAAAAGAAGATTTATGTTTATCCTACTGAAGTAATAATTGATATGGATAATAATTTGTTTATTGATATAGGTAATATAAAATATGAAGTTTATAAAGAAGCAAAATATAAAGATTTAACATTAAGTGGAAT
>CAZOAE010000120.1:0-2889 GCA_964577725.1 uncultured Erysipelotrichaceae bacterium
ACAAAAAATGAAATCCATATTTACAATTAAACTTGATGAAACTGATATTAAAGAAAGTCTTTAATTTGCTTTTTCATTATATAAATCATTAATCGTACTAATTTTTATATTTTCATTACAAATAACAACATATTTACCTATTTCATATTCTTCTAAATATGGTTTAACAATAAATGAGTTAGAATCTGATGAATCACAAGAGCCAGCATTAGTTAAATATCCCCCTAATTCTTTGATGTATGAATTATATAGATTTGATTCATCTAATGAAGCATCTTTAATATTAATAACATCTTTATTATTTGATGATATATAATTTGAAACTATCATCTTTTCTTCATTTGATAGATAAATACAATAATTTGCTTTTGTTTTAAAAGCATCCAATAAAGAAGAAACATAATTAATTTTATATGAAGATAAATCATTATTATTTTTATACTTTTCAATTTGTTCATTAGAACCAACAATTACATAATCATAATAATCATCTGGTAATGAATTTATTTCTTTAACGCTTATTACTAAACAAGGAGATGAGTCTTTACTTTTTATCGTAATTTTTTTTCTTTTATTATTTGAATCTGGTAATGAATAAATTGATTTTTCAATCCCTTTTTCACTTCTTATTTTAATTGCTTTATGCTGACTATTTATATTACTTTCAGTAATCCTTTCATAAAGCGCTAAATAATCACCAACATCTAATGAAGTTAAATTAATACCACCATTTAAAAATGATCTATTAATTTCACGATTTATGTCTTTACTTTCAATAACTTTAGAAGAAACATTTATTAAAGATATATAATCAAATGAATTATAAAAACCTTCACTAATCATTGGTTTTGATAACGATAAATAACCACCATATATTCCAAAATCATAAACATCAGCAGTAATATAATCATTACCATTTTTTGCAATATATTTATCATATAATTCTTTTGAATGATCGATAGAATTCCCATCAATAGGAATTATTTCTGTATCACTTACATTTGAAGAAGCAAAATCTAAAATCTTTTGAACAATAGAAAAACATAAATAAGATCCTAATATAACATTAACTACAATAAGTAAACCTCTTATTCTTTTTTTTGATCTTACTTTTTGAACTAATTTTTCTTCATCTTGTCTTGTGTTGATTTCTTCCACAATTAACTCCTAATAATTCATATTTTTATATGTTCTAGGGAATGGTTCAACATCACGAATATTATTAATACCAGAAATATACATTAAGAATCTTTCAAATCCAATACCAAATCCAGCGTGTTTACAACCACCATATTTTCTTAAATCTAAATACCAACCATAATCTTCCATATTAAGATTTGATTTTTCCATTTTTTCTTTTAAAATGTCATAATTTTCTTCTCTTTGAGAACCACCTACTAATTCTCCAATTCCAGGAACTAATAAATCACAAGCAGCGACTGTTTTTCCATCACTATTTCTTTTCATATAAAATGATTTCATTTCTTCTGGATAATTAATTAAAAATACTGGTCCTTTAACAACTTGTTCTGTGATATATCTTTCATGATCAGATTCTAAATCTTTACCCCAAAAAATGTTGTTATCTTCAAAACGAACTCCACTTTCTACTGCTTTTTGTAATATTTCAATTGCTTCAGTATATTCCATTGTTCTAAATGGAGTATTTAAAACAAGATTAAGTCTTTCTAATAATGTTTTATCAATCATTGTATTAAAAAAGTTCATTTCTTCAGGTGCATTTTCTAAACAATACTTAATACAATATTTAACACAATCTTCAATTAAATCCATATTATCTTCTAAATCAGCAAAAGCAATTTCTGGTTCAATCATCCAAAATTCAGAAGCGTGTGTTCTTGTATTTGATTTTTCACTACGGAATGTAGGACCAAAAGTATAAACATCTCTAAATGCCATTGCAAATGCTTCAACATGAATTTGACCAGAACCAGATAATAATGTTTTCTTATTAAAATATGAATCTTGTTCTTCTATTTTATTACCAGTGACAACATGAAACATATCATCACCTTCACAAGAAATACCAGTTAATAAAGGAGTGTGAACATATACAAATCCTTGATTTTGAAAAAATTCATGAATTGCCATTGATAAAACACTTCTTAAACGGAAAACAGCATTAAATGTATTTGTTCTAGGTCTTAAATGCGCTATTTCTCTTAAATATTCAAATGAATGTCTTTTCTTTTGTAAAGGATAAGAAGAATCACAATCACCAATTAAAGAAAAATCACTTAAATGAATTTCAAAAGGTTGCTTTGAATTAGGTGTTAAAACAAATTTACCTTTTATTGAAATCGAACAACCAGTTAAATGATGAGTAATATCATCAAAATTACTAATATTTGATTTATCATAGACTATTTGAGCATTTTTAAAATATGTTCCATCATTTAATTCAATAAATCCAATAGAACCATTATTTCTATTTGTTCTAATCCAACCTTCTAAACTTACTTCATCTAAAGAATCAAGTAACAAATGATCGCCATAAAAACAACTTTCATATAATTCTCTAACAGTTTTAAAATCACACATTTCCTTAATCTCCTAACTTGTCTATTATAAATATAGTATATTTTAAAACAAAATAAAATCACGAATCAACTATTTAAAAAATTTATTAAGATAAATGATTTTAATATTATAAATATTAAACACTATTCAAGCCAAGAAATCGGTCTTATCATATATTTTTTTACTAAAAAACTATGTAACTTTTTTAATTTTATTTCTTTTTGATAAATACATTTTTCTAAAACATTCACTCTTTCTCTAACATCTTTTTTTAATTCATAATAATCTTCAAATAAATCAAAAATATTATTAGGAAATAAACATCTTGCTAATAATAAAGAAGCATCT
>CAZOAE010000121.1:0-2840 GCA_964577725.1 uncultured Erysipelotrichaceae bacterium
TCCATATGTTTAATTTTATCTTAAATTGATGATAAAGTCTATTTAAGATTTATTTTTTGTTTTTATTATAAAAAAAGATGATACAATAATATTTATGAAAAGTATTTATGAAACATTTGAATTTCCATTGATTAAAGAAAGATTAAAGGATTATGCTTATACTCAATTAGGTAGAGAATATTGTCAAAATCTTGAAATGTATAGTAATGTTGATGATTTAGTTTTATCATTAGATGAATTAAAAGATGCGATTAATTATTGTTATAAATATGGTAGAATTAATATTTTTAATCATAATGATTTATCTTTTGGCTTAGATAATATTAAAAAAGGTGGTATTTCTAGTAAAGAGTTTTTTTATCAAATTAGTTTTTTATTAGAAAATATTGATGAGATAAAAAAAGAGTATAAAGAATCTATTAATTATCAATTTTTATCAAATTATATTTTAAAATTAGATGAATTAAGTATCGTTAAACAAAAAATTGATCGTATAATATCTCCAACTTTAGATATTTATGATAATGCATCTAGTAATTTATATCGAATTAGAAATAAAATTCTTCATTTACAAAATAGTATTTCATCAATTAGTAATAGTTTAATTAGCAAATATCAAAATTATTTAGAAAGTACAAGAAGTACTTTAAGAAATGGAATATTTACTTTAATGGTTAAATCGACATATAAAAATAGAATTCAAGGTATTGTTCACGATATTTCCGACAGTGGACAAACTTATTTTATTGAACCACAGGAATTGATTGATGTTTATAATCAAATATCTTCATTAAAAGAAGAAGAAAATCGAGAAATACAAAATATTTTGAAGGATTTATCTATTTTTGTTAATTCTTATCATTATGAATTGATGAATAATAATTTTTTAGTTGGTAAAGTTGATTTTATTTTTGCTAAGGCTTCATATGCTTGTTCATATTCTGGAGAAATATGTAAAATATCAAAAACTAAAAAGATTCATTTAGAAGATGCTGCTCATCCTTTAATTGATCCTAATGTTGTTGTAAAAAATTCTTTTGATATGGAAAAAGAAAAAATGATGATTATTACTGGACCTAATGCTGGTGGTAAAACAGTTAGTTTAAAACTTGTTGGTTTATTAGTTATTATGCATCAATGTGGACTTGCTTTACCGATTAAAGAAGGTGGAGAAATGTCATTTTTTGATAATATATATGCAGATATTGGGGATAATCAGTCTATTCTTGATAATTTATCTACTTTTTCTTCACATATTATTAAAATTAAAGAAATTTTAAATAATGTTAATGAAAATTCGTTAGTTATTATTGATGAATTATGTTCAGGAACATCTCCACTTGATGGAGAAGCAATTGGATTAGGTATTATTTCTTATTTATTAGAGAGTAAGTGTTTTTCATTGATTTCTTCTCATTATGAAGCAATTAAATCTTTTGCATTAGAAAACGAAAATGTTTTATGTGCTTCAATGGTTTTTGATAAAGAAAAAATTTTACCAACATATAAGTTAAGATTATATGTAGCATCTAGTTCATATGGTATTGAAATTAGTGAAATTTTTGGTTTACAAAAGGAAGTAATTATTAAAGCAAGAGAGTATATTGAAAAAAGAAAAGTTACTGATAAGGAATTAAAATTAAATTATTTGAATAAAAAAATTGAAGAAGTTGAAAATATTAAAATTGATTTATTAGAGAAAGAAAAGGAAATTAATGATTTAAAAATTGCCTTAAATAATGAAATTCAAAAAGAAAAAGAAATTAAAAATAATATTTTATTAGCCGCGGATAATGAAAAAAGAAAGATTGTTGAAGAAGCAAAAGAAGAAATTGATAATCTTTTTAAGGAATTTAAAAATTTAGAAAATATTAAACTTCATCAAGTTATATCAGTGAAAAAGAAAATTGATGATAAATTAGTTGATATTGAAGATGAAGATAATAATGATGTAATTAATGTTAATGATGAAGTGGAGATTATTTCATCTAAAACTAGGGGTAAAGTTGTTAGAATTGATCATAATAAAGCGTATATTGTTACTGATAATAATTTATCAATTCAAACTAAACTTTCATCCTTAAGAAAAGTAGAGATTATTAAAAAGAAAAAGCATACTTATGTTCCTGATTTTACTTCAAAAATGAAGAAAGTTCCTACTGAATGTAATGTTATCGGTTTAACTGTTAAAGAAGCACTTGATGTTGTTAGTAAATATTTAGATGATGCAGTTACTGTTCATTTTTCTCAAGTGAGAATTATTCATGGCTCTGGTACTGGTAGATTAAGAAGTGGAATTCATGAGTATTTAAAGAAAAGTAGTTATGTTGATTCATTTAGATTAGGTGGTGCTGGTGAAGGTGGAGTAGGCGCGACTGTGGTGAAATTAAAATAGTATGAATGATATTTTAAAGGCAAAAATTGAATTATTAAAAGATGTTCCTGGTGTTTATATTATGAAAAATAATGAAGGAACTATTATTTATGTTGGAAAAGCAAAGTCTTTAATTAAAAGAGTTAAACAGTATTTTTATCGTCCCCAAGTGGGAAAAGTTATGAGAATGGTAAGAGAAATTACTGATTTTGATACTATTCAAATTAATTCGGAGAAAGAAGCGTTACTTTTAGAGTTAAATTTAATTCAAAAGCATTATCCTAAATATAATATTTTATTAAAAGATGGAAAAACTTATCCTTATATTGCTTTAAGTAAAGAAAAAGAACCACGCCTTACAATCGCTTATAAACCTAATGATAAGTCTTGTTATTATTTTGGTCCTTATACTACTTCTAATTATGCTTATAAGATAATTGATTTATTAAATAAAATATTTCCTATT
>CAZOAE010000122.1:0-2821 GCA_964577725.1 uncultured Erysipelotrichaceae bacterium
AATTCCAGTTCTTAAAATGTGAAATTTATTAAGATTTAAAGTATGATTTACTAAATATAATTCTTTATTTTTATTTTCATATATTTCTTCATCAATTTTTTGATTAAGAATAAAAAATTCTTTTTTACTTTTATTGATAATAGGGTAATTAATATTTTCAGGTTTTTTAATTTTCGCAATAAAATGACCTTCTCCATCAAATAAATGTGGAAATAAATGAATTGTTTGAGATAGTGATGAACGATATTCTCCTTTTATATGGGGTAAATCAATTAATATTGCATCAGTATTTGATAATAAGTAATTAATTATTTCTTCATCTTCTTCATATGAATATGAACAAGTTGAATATATCATTTCACCCCCATCAACTAACATTTTATATGCTTCTAAAATTAATTCTTTTTGAGTTTTAGCGCATGATAGAACTTTTTGATATGTCCAATCTTCTTTCATTTTTTCTTCTTTTCTAAACATACCAGATCCAGAACATGGTGCATCTAAGATTATTTTAGAAAATGTATTTTCAAATTGTGAAGAAAATTTAAAAATATCATTTGATGTAACGATAATATTTTTTCTTCCATATTTTTCGCTATTTGATGATAAAATTTCAGCACGAGATGAAGAAATTTCATTTGAAATAATTAATCCTTTATTTTTCATTAAAAATGATGTATGAATACTTTTTCCACCAGGAGAAGCAGCGATATCAAGAATTAAATCATTTTCATTTGGATTTAAAAAATAACTTACTAATGGTGAACATGGTTCTAAAATATAAAAAGCACCAATTTCAAATAAGAGTGATTTTCCTAATTCATATTCATTTTTATTATAAAGATAAGCATTTTTAACAACTGAATGCTTAATTAAATTAGGATATATTGATAAAAGTGTATCTTCTTTTATTTTTTCTTCATCAATTATAATACAAGAATATTTCTGTTTTTGCTGTAATGCTGAAATTAAGTTATTTATATCAAATTCAGTTAAATATTTTTTTAAGTGAGTTTTAAAATCTATTTCCATAGATAAATTTTAAATTATTGTTTTGTAAATGTAAATTGAAATACTTCTTTTATTTTGTTAATATTACTTTATGGATAAGTATTTAAGTAATTTAAGAAATTTATTTTCTAGTGATGATAAAATTGTTTTAGAAGCATTGAATGAAAAAAAGGATTGGATTAATCGTAGTTTTTATATTGTTTGTAGTTTAAAAGATAATAAAGATATTGAAGATATATTAGAAAGAAGAATTCGTTTTCGTTCGTTATATATTAATCCCGAGTATTGTTTAGATGATGTAGAAAAAGAAAATGAAGAATTTTCCACTTTTAAAGTATTATATTTATATAATGAAATTCCAACATATTTAGAAGAAGATGAATTTGTCGTATGTTTAAATTTTCAAAGGTTATTAGATCGTGAGTATAAAATGCTTTTTGCAAATTTCTATCCTTGTTTAAATAAAAATGAAATTATGGAAAAAGAAGATGATGAAATTATATCTTTATTAAAAAAGGGAATGGATCGTTATTTAGGTGATAATGTTATTATTATGGCAAATTATGATTTAGTAGAATCTTGTTTTAATTGTAATGTTGTTGAAAAAATTATTATTAATGAACAAGTAAATGAAGGCTATATAATTCATTTAAAGTTACTTTCAAAAAAATTAGGGATTGAGTTAATAGAAAATTATGGTAAATAGTGATTTTCATAATAAATTTAATGTTTTGATTAAAGAAGAAAAGTATGAATCTTTCCTTTTTGATATTTTTAAAAATGTTAAATTAGTTTTAAATTCTCATCTTAATAATAGCAAAAGAAAAGTAATAGATGATGATTTATTAATTGATTATATTTTTCAAGAGTTTATCTTTATTAAAGATGATCATAAAGAAGATTTATTTGATGAACTAATTAAAGAAAAGTTTTTTGTTTCTTATTTAGTTGATTCAATAAGTAATAAATATTTTTTTAATGAAATGAATCAATATGACGCAATTAGTTTAGTTTCTCCACATTCTCCAATTATTACCACGATGGATTTATTTATTAATTTTATTTTAAATAGAATTGAAGTGATAAAAAAAGAATATGATGATAATGACATATTAATTGATATGATGAGTAAAGTATTTTTAATGTTTAGATCTGTTAATTATTTATTATCGAATGGTTCAGAAACAGAAGCATTTGCAACTTGGAGAACAATTCATGAATTAGAATGTGTTATTAAGATAATTTATGAGTATCCTTATATTATTCCTATTTATAAGGAGCATATTATTTACAATAATGCTTTAAGAAATGATTTTGAAGATAAAGATATTCAGCAACAAATTTTTGATAATTTAAAATTAAATATGAAGAATCATAATTTAAAATCTAAAGATATGAAAAAGTATATTGAATATGGTTGGCTTTATTCAATTAATGATGTTGAAAAGAATTTTGAAGGTTTTAAATTAAATTTTAGAAATGGACTAGAATTAGTCGCTGGTTTATCTTCATATTCTCAAGATTATGAAATGTCTAGTGAAGTAGCACATTCTTCACCATTACTTATTTATTCAAATAAAGATTTTTTTAAGAGTATTTCTATTGTTAGAAGTTATGAATCATTTTTAAGATTAGAAGAATTGTTTTATAATAAATTAAAATCATATGAAAATATTGAATATAAATCATATGAAAAAATGAGAAATCTTTATATTGATTTATCTAAAAAGATATTAAATAAAGAAATCTCATTATTACAAAAAATAATAACTAATAAGTTAGAAAATAAGAGTTATTGATAACAAGAATT